>JBCCRF010000208.1:0-5065 GCA_039208305.1 Pseudomonadota bacterium | reverse complement strand
GTGGCAGCCGCCGGGTCTCACAATCTGGTTCTGGTTGGTCCGCCCGGTTCCGGCAAATCAATGCTGGCCTCCCGCCTGCCTTCCATTCTGCCGCCACTGGCACCGCGGGAACTGCTGGAGGTTTCCATGATCGCCTCCATCGCGGGGGAGCTGGCGGATGGCAAACTGTCCTCAGCCCGCCCGTTTCGCGCGCCGCACCACTCCGCCTCCATGGCCGCAATGGTAGGGGGTGGTTTGCGCGCCAAGCCGGGCGAAGTGTCTCTGGCGCATAATGGTGTGCTGTTTCTCGATGAATTTCCCGAATTCACACCTCAGGTGCTGGATTCGCTGCGTCAGCCGATTGAGACCGGGGAAGTCGTCATCGCCCGAGCCAACCATCGCGTTTCCTATCCATCGCGCTTCCAATTGGTCGCTGCTATGAACCCATGCCGTTGCGGCATGGCGGGGGAGCCGGGCCACACATGTCGACGGGGCGAGCGTTGCGCTGCCGATTATCAGGCCCGCATCTCCGGCCCGTTGATGGATCGGATCGATCTGCGGGTTGAGGTTCCTGCTGTCTCCGCCGCCGACCTGATGACCCCAACCACGGGAGGTGAGACGTCTGCCACGATCGCGGCTCGCGTTGAACAGGCGCGCACCATTCAGGCGGAGCGTTACGCCGGGCTCGGTCTGCACATTTCCACTAACGCGCTCGCACCCAATACGGTGATTGAAACGGTTGCCAAGCCTGATGCCGCGGGCCAGCAATTGCTGCGCGATGCGGCGGAGGCGATGAAATTCTCCGCCCGTGGCTACCACCGGATACTGAAAACGGCGCGCACTCTGGCCGATCTTGAAGGGTGCGATACGGTTGGCCGCATCCATCTGGCAGAAGCTATCTCCTATCGTATGGCCGGGCAAAGGCTTGCGGTGGCGTAAGCGGGTGCAAATGACGCGGTTGCGGTAATCGGCTGGCAACCAATCCGTGGTCTCATTCCGTGATGAGCCACGCAATGCCGTCCCCGCATGCCGATCGTACGCAGCCAAAGCTGCAGGGTGAGACCACTCACCTGCTGCGCGAACGTCGGCGTCCGGCACACGAACAGCCACCGCAATGGGCAAGCCGTGGCCCTGCTCGGCGCATAGCGACGACATTGCGTCAGTCCTCCCGCATTTGGGTTGCTGCGCTTGGTATTCTGGCGGTGTTCTTTGGCTTTTTCGGCCTGTTGCAGCTGGGCTTGTCGCTCTGGCAGGCCGCCGCCGCTGCGCTGATCGCAGTTGTGCTGGTGCAGCAGGGCGTCATCCATACAATGGGTGAGGTCAATGCGCATCTGGCCAATCGGCTTGAAGGTCTTGAAGATCGCAGCTGGGAAATTCGAGAAAGCGAACAGCTTCACCGTAGCGTAGCGGAAGCCTTCGGCGACGTTTTGATCCAGCGCGATCATGACGGTACGGTGCGCCACGCCAACGCGACCTTTACCGAGCTTTTTGAGGTTCACTCAAACGCCCTGCCGTCGCCGGATACGGAATGTGGAACCCGTGACATTCTGGTCCCCACGGCACAGGGCGATCGTTGGTTCGCGTGGCGTGATCTGCCGGCACGCGATCTGCAGTCGGGCACCATGGGTATCCGGTCCGTCGCCCGTGATGTCACCAGCCGCAAGAGCCATGAGAATGAACTGGCCGCTGCCGCTGCCGCGGCACAGGCCGCCAGCGAAGCCAAGTCGCGCTTCCTGGCCACGATCAGCCACGAAGTGCGCACGCCGCTCAACGGCATCATGGGCGTGGCACAGCTGCTCGAGAGAACACAGCTGGACGCGACGCAACGCGACCACCTGTCGATCCTGAAGACAAGTGGCGATACGCTTCTCACCCTGATTGAAGACCTGCTGGATACAGCCCGGATGGAACGGGGCGACTTGCAGATTGAAACCGAAACGGTGGATATTGAACAGGTCGTGGAAGGCACTGCTGCGATGATGGCCTCTCGAGCCGCGGCGAAGGGGCTGCCAATTGCAACCTATGTCGATCCGGCGCTTCCGAAAAGCATCCGCAGCGATGGCGGGCGTTTGCGGCAAGTGCTTGTGAACCTGCTGGGCAATGCGCTGAAGTTCACGAAGCAGGGCAGCGTCGCGATTTCAGCTCGCCGAAAGGGCGCTGATGAATGGACGTTCAGCGTGCAAGACACTGGGCCCGGCATCGCGCCTGCTGATCGCAACCGTATTTTTCAGCCCTTCGTTCAAGCTGATGATGCTTCCACCCGCGCCCATAACGGGGCCGGTCTGGGACTTGCCATCTCTCGTCACATCGTCGTTCGCATGGGTGGCGATATTGAGATCGAAAGCGATGCAACAGGCGGATCGGTTTTCACCGTCACATTGCCTCTTCAAGCAGCCGGTAATGATCAAACACCTGTAGACGCATCGACAATGGTGACGCCGGTGGCAGACCTATCCATTGCCCTCAATGTCAAGCCGGGACCGGCAGGCGACGCGCTGGAAGCTATGCTGCGCGCGTCGGGATACGTGATCGATCCGGCCTCCCAATTGTGCATTAGCGACAGGACCGATGAGGCGCAAAAGGATGCCGTGATTCGGATCGGGCATTTGGGCCATGCAGAAGCCGCGTCTCATGAGGGGGCGTGGCTGACATGGCCCGTGCGCCGTGAAACGCTGCAACGTGTGCTTGCTGAGAACATCTCTTCAACGGACGCGGCTGCAACTGAGATGGCGCAATCGGTCGCTGTTGAACAGCGTGCCGCTGATGGAGGCTTTGACATCCTCCTCGCCGAAGATGATGCGGTGAACGCCATGATCGCACGCTCCCTGCTGGAGGGGCAGGGGCACCACGTGACTGTCGTCGAAAACGGCGAGCAAGCCGTGGCGGAAGCTGTGGCAGGCGCCTTTGATGTGGTTTTCCTCGACCGTCACATGCCGGTGATGGACGGGTTCGATGCGCTGGACACGATCCTGCAATTTGATCCCGATCAACGCATCGTGATTCTTTCAGCCGATGGGCAGCAGGAAAGCCGTGATGATGCCGAGGCCCGCGGCGCGATGGGCTATCTGGTCAAGCCCTTCGACATCGAGGCAACGGAAGAGTTGTTGACGCGTTTGCACACCAACGCCAAGCAGACGGCCTGACGCCACCGCGACACGTCATCGAATTGACATGCGACGGTGGTCAACGGCACCTCACCGGTGCAGCGCAAGTCCGATCAGGCCATCATGACGGTTCACCACCTCGACATCGACTCAAAGCCCCGCAAGTCTGTGCCGCCACGTGTGGTAACACGGCATCGGCAGGACCTGGGTCAGCTCGGTTCTCTTGTCACCCGTCTCGCCATCACGCCGGATGAAGTAGAACAGGCGCAGCGCCTGCGCTACGATGTCTTCGTCGACGAAATGGGTGCCTATCCCACGCCTGACAATCTGCGCCAGCGCCGCGACCATGACACCTACGACGAGGTCTGCGACCATCTGCTGGTGATCGATGAAGAGGCGAACGACCGTATCGTCGGCACCTACCGCTTGCTGCCCGGTCGCAAGCGCGGGCCGCATGGGTTCTACACCGCCACCGAATTCGATCTCGACCGCCTGCTCGTCGCCAATCCTGGCAGCAACTGGCTGGAACTGGGGCGCTCCTGCATTCACAGCGACTACCGCTCCAAACGCACGATGGAACTGCTTTGGCAGGGCACATGGGCATACGCGGTTGCGGAAGGCACCGACATCATGTTCGGCTGCGCGTCCTTTCCCGGTACCGACCCAACGGCCCATGCCGATGCTTTTGCTTGGTTATCGCACCATGCAGCCCTGTCCGATGAAGAGGCCTGTTGCGGCATCACGCAGGACACAATTGCATTGGATATGACGCCTTCCGATGCCGACCCGCGCCGAACGCTGGCCGCCATGCCGCCCTTGCTGAAGGGTTATCTGCGCCTGGGTGCAAAGGTTGCCCGCCATGCTGTGATCGATCGCCAATTCGGCACAACCGACGTGCTGGTGGTGCTGAAGGTGGCCGACATCAATCCGCGCTACATCGCTCACTATGGCGCGGACGCGACGCGCTTTACGGCCGCTGAATGAGCTATCCCCGCTGATTTCACGCAGCTTTGTTCCCACTGAGCCGGTGTTGATCTAGACCAATGGCGTTCAGTTCAAGTTCCGCCGCCTCGTTCCATGTCCACCGCTCCAACGCCCATGATGGCGCAGTATATCGAGATCAAGGCGGCGAACCCGGACTCGCTCCTGTTCTACCGAATGGGCGATTTTTACGAACTGTTCTTCGCAGATGCTGAGATCGCCGCCCGCGCCTTGGGCATCGCGCTCACCAAACGCGGCAAGCATCTGGGCGATGACATCCCCATGTGCGGTGTGCCGGTGCATTCCGCCGACGACTACCTGCAGAAGCTAATCGCGCTCGGTCACCGCGTTGCGGTTTGCGAGCAGTTGGAGGATCCGGCGGAAGCGAAGAAACGCGGTTCGAAGGCCGTGGTGAAACGCGATGTCGTGCGCCTCGTCACTCCCGGCACGATCACCGAAGATGTGCTGTTGGAAACCGGTGCATCCCATTGGCTTGCAGCCTTGGCGCGGGTGCGCGGCGGTGAAAAGGGCGACGAATGGGGCCTGGCGGCGGTCGACTTGTCGACCGGCGAGTTCCTGATCGGAGCCAGCGAGACCGGGCGACTGGCGGCGGACCTTGCGCGCCTAACGCCAAAGGAACTGATCCTGCCGGAAGGATTGACCGCAGACGAGGACGTGGCGCACGCGCTGGAGGGGCAGAGTTTTGCTGTGCAGCCGCAACCGGCGTCGATGTTCGAGAGCCAGCGCGCAGCGAAGACCCTGCAGGATTTCTTCATGGTCTCGACGCTGGACGGTTTTGGCACGTTTTCGCGTGCGGAACTTGCCGCCGCCGCGGCCACCCTCGCCTATCTCGACAAGACGCAGATCGGGGAACGACCATCCCTGCGACGGCCTGCGCCTCTGGGTGGCGGGACGACGCTGTTCATCGATGCTGCCACCCGCGCCAATCTGGAACTGACGCAGACGCTTTCCGGTAAACGCGATGGTTCGCTGCTGCATGC
>JBCCRF010000207.1:0-5115 GCA_039208305.1 Pseudomonadota bacterium | reverse complement strand
CCGCCGATGAATGCGTCCGATGCGCCTTCGATCACGGCGCTTTCCATACCGATCGGGTCGAATAATGCCTGTTCAGGATACAAAGCCGCCGGCGGCAGGTCGCGTCCTGCCTCGCGGGTTGCCTCTACCTTGTCGGCCCAGTAGCGGGACAACAGCACCGACGTGCCGGAGGAGTAGTTGAAGTCCTGCCCGATGCGGGAGCCGTCCGCCTCGTTCAACGGTTTGGCGGTGACGTAGGCTGCCGGTTGGGGTTCGAGATAGAGCAGGCGGGTGACGTCGGAGACGGCGGCGTAGCCCTCGTCCCATTCGAGCCCGCTTGCCATCCCCAAAAGATCGGCGACAGAGACTTGTGCGCGGGCATCGCCCTGCCACGTGTCGAACAGTCCGGTGTCGTCGCGGGACAGCACGGCTTGCTGCTCCAGCCGTCCGATGATGGCGGCGGTCACAGTCTTCGTCATGGACCAGCCGAGAAGCGGTGTGGTGGCATCGAAGCCGTCCGCATAGCGTTCCGCTACGACCTTCCCATCTTTCATGATCAGCACAGCGCGCCAGCCGGGACCGGTGAGTTCGTCGTTTTCAATGATGCTTTGCATTGCCGCATCGATGGCGGCTTCGATGGTGAGCTCACCTGCATCGTCGGCCTGCGCGCCGGGCAGGGGCGTCGTGTCCTGTCCTGGATAGACGTTGCGGCAGCCTGCGCCGGGCGTGTGGGTCGCGCGGGCCTTTGCGAACAGGCCGAGCATGGATGCGGCTGTCGTGCGGGCCGCATCGTCATTGCTCACGGTGACGATCTGCAGGCTCGGGTCCACCGGCACGATGTCATTCTCTAGCACTTCCTGAGGATCACGGCCCACCATGTAGCTGTTGGAGCATACGATCTTAGCCGCGAAGTTGGTGGCGACGAGCAGACGCTCCGGCGGAGCAACGGCGAGGAAGGTCGCGCCGCCGATGATGAGCAGTGCGACGAGGGCGAGTACGCCCAGCAGGAATTTCTTCATTCGGTGACCTCGTACCAGCCTGCGATGCCCAGCCGCTCCTGCGGCAGAAAGCGGGCCTTGTAGTCCATTTTGGGGGAGCCTTCGACCCAGTAGCCGAGGTGGCAGTGGGGCAGACCTTGCTGACGCGACCGTTCGATCTGATCGAGGATCGTAAAGCTGCCCAGGCTGCGCTTGTCTTCGTCCGGGTTAAAGAAGGAATAGACCATCGACAGGCCGTTAGGCAGCTGGTCGTAGAGCACGACGGCGATCAGATCACCCTGACCACGCCGGGTGACTGCGCTGTCGACGCCGCGCTTGCGATATTCGATGACGGCGGTGTCCACGTGGCTGTCTTCCACCATCATGGCGTAATCCAGCACCGTCATGCCGGTCATACCACCGTCGCGGTGGCGGCTTTCGAGATACCGGCGAAAGAGAGAATATTGCTCCGCCGTGGGAGCGGGGGGGAGCACTTCGCCGATGAGATCAGAATTGCGTTTCCAGACTCTGCGCATGGATTTCGTCGGCTCGAAGCGGTCCACCAGCACGCGGGTCGCCACGCACGCGCGGCATTTCTCGCAGGCGGGGCGGTAGGCGATATTCTGGCTTCGGCGGAAGCCGCCTTCCGTCAGCTGCGCGTGCGCCTTCGGTGCCCTGTCCCCCACCAAATGGGTGAACACTTTCCGTTCCTGCAACCCGTCGAGATACGGGCAGGGGGATGGGGCCGTCAGATAAAATTGCGGCGTGTTGAGCGGATGCGCGGTCATGTCAGCCGATATCGTAATAGATGGGGGCAGCGATTGAAAAGACGATCCACAGCAAAATGATCAGCGGAATACCGGCTTTCAGGTAGTCGCTGAACTTGTAGCGTCCGGGTCCGAGGACGAGGAGGTTCGTCTGATAGCCAACCGGCGTCGCGAAGGAACAATTCGCGGCCATGATGATGCAGACGAGGAAAGCTTCTGGCGGCACGTTGAGGCGATTGGCGATGCCTATCGCGATGGGGGTAAACAGAACCGCTGTGGCGTTATTGGACAGCACGTTCGTGAGCAAGGCTGTAACGAGAAACAGGGCCGAGATCACCATCGCCGGTGATTGCCCTTCCATGAGGCTGACAACCCCATTGGCAATGGCCGCCGCCCCACCGGTGCGCTCCATGGCAATGGCGGCGGCAAGTGACGCGCCGACCATCATGAAAATCTGTCGGTCGAAGGAATTGGCGGCCTGCCGGATGGAGAGGCAGCCGGAAGCGATGACAGCGTAGGCGCCCACCAACGCAGCAGCCACGATGGGCATAACGCCTGAGGAGGCTGCAATGATAACGCAAGCAAAGATCGCAATAGCCCGAGGGGCGTAGGCGCGCAGCGGAACTTCGCCTGCGGATTGTTCCAGCAGCAGCAATTCGCGGCTTTGGCGAAGGCGCTCGATATCTTCCGGCAATCCGCCGATGAGAACTGTGTCGCCGGGCTCGAGGCGGATGTCGCGAACGAGCCCGCGGGTCATGGACGACCGGCGCTGCAAGCCAATCACCATCGTACCGTAATTGGCGCGAATTTTCGACGCTTCAATCGTGCGGCCCGCGTAGCGCGAGCCTGGCGCGATTACGGCTTCGGCTATCATGAAGCTTTCGGTGATTTCCGTTAGCCGGTCAGAGCGGCGGTCCTCGCTCATGAGGTCGGACGGCATCTCCGGCAGCGTCGCTGCGCCGGTCGCCAGTGCTTTTGTCAACGCACGGCGGGTCGCAGCGACGATGACGACATCGCCGGTTTGTAGCGTCACGTCTTCGAATGGCGGCAGTATTGGTTTTCCGTCGCGCTGTATGGAGCGGACAGTGATGCCTTCAAGGGAAGGAAAAAAGCCTGCCATGGAGGCTTCGCCCTCCAGTGGATGGCCGGACCGAATGATGATTTGCGAGAGGAACTGGCGGCCTGACGGTCGTGGGGTCTCAGAAGATGTCTCGTTGCGCTTCAAAAGAAGCGGCATGACGAAAATGACAAATATAAATCCAGCGACGGCGAGGATTGTGCCGAAGGCGGTGAAGTCGAAGAAGCCGATCTCAATGCCGTAGCGCTCTGCGGTTCCCGCCACGAGCAGGTTTGTCGAGGAACCGATCAGCGTGGTCATGCCGCCGAGAATGCCAACAAAAGAGAGCGGCATCAGCGCGCTGGAGGCGGCGAAATTGCGCTTTGCGGCGATGGCCACGACGATGGGAATGAACATTACCACCACCGGCGTATTGTTGAGAAAGGCGCTGGTAACGGCCGCGGTAAACAGCAGCACGAATATCGTGCGTCCGGCGCTCGCCCCGCCAATACGAGAGAGAAGCTCCGCTGGCCGCTCCAGAGCGTCGGTGTTGAACAGGGCCTGGCCAATGACGAGCAGCGCCAGCACGGTGATGAGGGCGGGGTTGGCGAAGCCGAGTAGCAAGTCGGCCGCGGAGACGATGTTTTCTTCTGGAACCTCGGGGCGTGGAACGAGCGTGAACAAAACGAGAAGCGTCGCGATGGCCGCCAGCGACACGCCCTCGATGGACCATTTTTCCGAGGCGAAGGCGACAATGGTGCAGGCGATGACCGCGAAGGTCGCCCACATGTGGAAATTGTCCATGCCGTCGCCGCCATTTTTGTGCGGGCCTATCCCCGCAAAAACGCCCGCAAAGCTAGCGCTTCGCGGGCGTGAGAGAAAGACGCTTGAACCGAACCGGTTCCGCGACCGGACTATTTAGATATGAGGCAATCAGGCGCGCCCAACGTAGGTGCCGAGCAGGATGTCGTGGATCAGGCGTTTCTTCGACGAGAAGAAGGACACCAGCAGCGGAAGAAAGACCGCGATGCCTTGGATGAACCAAAACAGTACGACGTGAAGTATCGCTAGAATTGGGTCGATGCGAGCACCATCAAGGCGCTTCACCTGAATGCCCATCATGGACATGCCAATCGTGGCCTGTCGGTCACCGCCCATTGTGCCGGCGGTGTAAAGACCGGCAACCACGAAGGGCAGGAAGGGGTAGAGACCCCACGCCAGACCGAGCGTCGGGATGCCCAGAACGCCGATGATGAGGGCGAATGGAATGCACAACACGCCGATGATGAGATAGTCGAGCAGGAAGGCAAAGGTGCGTGCGGTGCGCACGCCGTCCAATTCCTGCGCCGTCACCACACGTGCGCCGGTGTCGTTGTCGATCACTGTGTCGTTCATTTGCTGCGCCCCATGGCTGCCTCGTTCCAGTTAGATGTGGGAGTGCGACAGCGGGCGTTCAAGAAAAACCGGATTTTCGCTTGCGATTTCAAGCAGATTGCAGGTGTCAGGCGTTCAACTGCTCCGCCGCCCACATGGCGTGATAGGTCAAGATACCGTCCGCACCGGCGCGCTTGAAGGCCAGCAGGCTTTCCATGCGAACGCGGCCGCCATCCACGACGCCTGCTGCGGCGGCAAGTTCGATCATCGTGTATTCGCCGCTCACTTGATAGGCGAAGACCGGCATGGAGAACTCATCCTTCATGCGGCGCACGATATCGAGATAGGGCATGCCGGGCTTGACCATTAGCATATCTGCCCCTTCGTCGATATCCTGCTGCGCCTCGCGCATGGCGTCTCCTGAATTAGCTGGGTCGATATAGTACGTCTTCTTATCGCCCTGCAGCAGCCCGTCTGTGCCGATGGCTTCCCTGTATGGGCCGTAGAAGCCCGACGCGTATTTCGCGGTGTAGGACATGATGGCGACGTCCTGATAACCTGCGTCGTCCAGCGCAACGCGGATGGCGCCGATGCGGCCATCCATCATGTCGGAGGGCGCGATGATGTCGGCACCGGCTTCGGCTTGAACCAGCGCCCCGGCAGTGATTTGGGCTACACTCTCGTCGTTGACGATTTCACCGTCTCGCAAAACGCCATCATGGCCGTGGTCGGTGAAGGGGTCGAGCGCTGCGTCCGTCATCACGCCAATATTTGGGACTTCGGCTTTCACCGCGCGCACGAATTGGCAGATGAGATTGTCGGGATTGGTGATTTCAGACAGGAGAAAGGGAAAGGCTCTTACGGGACGTTCTCAGTTGCTGGTGATGATCTCGGCGACATGCAGGATATTTGGGATGATATTGTCGGCCAAGACAGGTCAGTCCAGCAGACTGCTTTGGAT
>JBCCRF010000206.1:0-5141 GCA_039208305.1 Pseudomonadota bacterium | reverse complement strand
TTCGACGTCGATTTCGTCACGTTCTACCAAGGTGTTTCGTGTCCGTTTCTCGAGCGTCAGCGAGGAGAGAAGCCGGTCCAGTTCCCGCCGCTCCAGACTGGCGAGGTAGCATTTGCCCGACGCGGTGCAGGTGAACGGTACCCGTGAACCGACCGGCAATTCGGTGCGGAAAATCCAGTCCGTCTCCACACGGTCGAGATACGTCATGCCGCCCGCTTCTGGCGCGGCTAGGTTCACGGTCTCGCGGGTGGCTTTCGCGACCTTCTCCAAAACCTCTCGGCGGGCGAAAGAGTGTCGGTCGGCCCGAAACATGCCACGCGCCATCGAAAGGGCGCGCGGAGCGGGTGCAAGGCGCTTTCCCGCCAGATCGCGCACGATAAAGCCCTCGTCGACCAGCGTCTGGCACAGGCGATGTATGGATTGTTTAGGCAAACCGACGAAGCGGTTGATCTCCGTCGGCGACAGCGGAACAGGGCTCTTAGACAACGCTTCCAAGATTAGCAGCATCCGCATATTGGTGGCGATCCGCGATGACGGCGCCAATTCCTCGTCGCGGTCGCCCGATTGTCCGGCTTGAACCATCATCTCTTCCCCCAGAGCCAGACCACAAAGATCCGGCTAGCGCTCCCCATGTGAACAAAAATGTCGCGGTCCGCCCTTGTCAGGCTGATGAGACCATGGTTCACTCTCATTAACGAGACTAAAAGTCTCATTTTTTGAAATGCCTCGTCAAGCCGTTTTCTCCATAAGACTTCAGCCAACGAGGAAATCAGTCGAAGCGAAGTGTCCGGGTAAGAGGCGCGTTTCGAATATCGCTTGGGGGAGCAGCTTGGAATTTGATTTTGTGGTCGTCGGCGCCGGCTCTGCCGGTTGTGCCTTGGCAGCCCGTCTGTCCGAAAGCGGTCGCTACACGGTAGCGCTCGTTGAGGCTGGCGGTCGCGACACGTCACCGTGGATTCATATCCCTGTTGGCTACTTCAAGACCATGGGCAATCCCAAGATGGATTGGGCGTTCAAGACCGAGCCCGACCCAGGCCTGAATGGTCGCTCCATCAATTGGCCGCGCGGTCGCGTGCTTGGCGGTTCTTCCTCAATCAATGGCTTGCTTTATGTGCGCGGCCAGCGCGAGGACTATGACGGCTGGCGGCAGATGGGCAATGAAGGCTGGGGCTGGGACGATGTGCTGCCCTGCTTCAAACGTGCCGAAAGCTGGGAAGGCGGCGAAAACGATCTCCGTGGTGGTTCAGGCCCGCTTTCCGTTACCAAGACGAGGCTCAGCCGACCCTGCGTTGACCGGTATGTAAAAGCGGCGCAGGAGGCTGGTTACCCTTACAACGATGACTACAACGGTGAGTCTCAAGAAGGTATGGGCTACTTCCAGCTGACCGCGCATAAGGGTCGGCGTTGTTCCTCGGCGAAAGCCTATCTGGCGCCAGTACGAGATCGTCAGAATTTGACTGTGCTCACCGGTCTGCAGACCCGCCGCGTTCTCTTCGACGGTGACCGGGCTATCGGTATCGAGGCGGGCACCGAGGCGGACCCTAAGACGATCAAAGCCCGCCACGAGGTCATCCTATCGGCGGGTGCAATCGGCTCGCCACAAATCCTCATGCTTTCAGGCATAGGTCCCGGCGACCAGCTATCGGCGCACGGCATTGAGATGCGCTACGAGGCAAAGGGTGTCGGTCGCAACCTGCAAGACCATTTGCAAGCACGACCGATCTTCAAATGCCGCACGTCCACCATCAACACCGAGACGAATTCGCTTTGGAAACAGGCGTTGATCGCTCTGGAATACGCGCTCAAGCGCACCGGTCCTATGACAATGGCGGCAAGCCTCGGTACCGGATATCTGAAAACGCGGCCCGAACTTGCAACGCCGGATATCCAGTTCCACCTGCAGCCATTCTCGACCGATAAGATCGGCACCGGTACCCACACGTTTGACGCTTTCACAGCATCGGTTTTGCAGATGCGTCCGGAAAGTGCGGGACATCTGGAGCTGAAATCAACCCGCGCCGAAGATCATCCGATCATTCATCCAAACTATCTGGCGACGCCGCTGGACCAGCAAACTATCGTCGACGGCATTAAGGTCGCTCGCAAAATTGCCCGCCACGAACCGGCAAAATCCGAAATCATCGAAGAATACGCGCCGGGTGAGGCGATTGCCGACGATGATGACGACGCGATTCTGAACTGGGCGCGCGACACGGCGACGACGATCTATCACCCCACGGGCACCTGCAAGATGGGCAAGGACGAGTTGGCCGTGGTGGACCCACGTCTTCGCGTTCGTGGTGTTGAAGGTTTGCGGGTAGCTGACGCCTCCATCATGCCGCTGATCGTGTCGGGCAACACCAATGCACCAGCCATCATGATCGGTGAGCGGGCATCCGATTTCATACTGGAGGATGCCGCCTGATGTGGGATCTCGTTTCCGATTACGGTCGTATCATCGTCGCCGACATCGTCTTGTCCGGCGACAATGCGCTTATCATTGGCATGGCTGCGGCAGGGCTGGCGCCTGAGCTTCGTAAGAAAGCTATTGTCTTTGGCATGGTCGTTGCGGCTGTACTGCGTGTCGTCTTCGCCCTGATTGCAACGAAACTACTCGGCATCCCTGGCATCCTGCTGGTCGGCGGCTTGCTGCTCTGCTGGGTTTGCTGGACCCTTTATAAAGAGATTCGCGAGAGCATTGATGCGAAGGCCGAAGAGGCGTTGGAGATCGCGGAAGATCCTGAGGCCGGTTACACCGGTGCGCCCCGCCGTTCGCTCGTATCCGCTTTGTGGACGATCACTGTCGCAGACGTTTCTATGTCTATCGATAACGTGCTTGCCGTGGCGGCTATTGCGGATGGCGACAGTACGAAATTGGTCGTGGGGCTTGCCATCGCCATCATCGCCATGGCCTTCTTCGCGACACTGATAATGAAGCTTCTGACGCGGTATCCGGTGATTTCCTGGGTGGGGCTTTTCGTGCTCATCTGGGTGGCGGGCGAGATGCTTTATAAAGGCATCTTCGATCCACAGAGAGGGATCCTGGCCTACATGAGTGGGACCGGCATGATCGGCTAGGGAGAGGGATATGCTGGCGGCGTATCTGCGCCGCCTCATTGCAGGCCGGTCGCGATGGTCGCGGCCTCGTCTGGAACATGCGGTGAAACACCATCATCCCGGGCCTTCGACGGGATCAATGATGGCACCGTATTCGTCGAAGGCACGGGAAAGAGACACAAGGGAGGAAACCATGTCTGTTCTTTCGAAACTGGGTAAGGGCATTGCGGCCACCGCAATCGCCGCTGCCATGGCCACCACGGCATTCGCCGAGCCGGTCAACATCCGCATTCAGTCGGTCATTTCGGCAACCGCCGATGAGGTGACGATGCTGAAAGACTTCGCAGCCGACGTCGCTGCCCTCACCGCCGACGATCCGGTGACCATCGAAGTGCTGCCTGCTGGTGCCGTCGTCGGCGTGAAGGAAGTGCTCGACGCGGTCGACAAGGGCCTTGTGGAAGGCGGCTTCGCATGGACGCACTACTGGTCCGGTAAGCACCCAGCTGCTGCCCTGTTTGGTTCCCCGCCAGCTGGTGGTGGTATCGGCATGGACAACCTGGCCTTCGTGTCCTGGTTCCAGTTCGGTGGTGGTAAAGAGCTCTACGACCAGCTCTGGACCGAGATGGGCGTCAACGTGAAAGGCTTTATGCTGCAGCCTGTTGGCCCTGAAGCACTTGGTTGGTTCAAAGAGCCGATCCAGTCCATGGCCGACTTCCGCAAATACCGCTTCCGCACACCTCCCGGCATCCCCGGTCAGGCTTACAAGGATATCGGTGTTGCATCCGTGGCCATGGGCGGCGGTGACATCCTGCCAGCTCTCGAAAAAGGGACCATCGATGCTGCTGAATGGTGCTGCCCGAAGCCTGACTCCGTGTTCGGTTTCCAGAAAGTGCTGAAGCACTACTACCTGCAGGGCCTGCATCAGGTCGTCGTGAACGCCGACATGTACATCAATGGTGATGTCTATAACGGCATGACGGACCACCAGAAAAAAGCGCTGGAAGTTGCTGCCAACGCATCGCTGTCGAAAGCCATGTCCTACCGTATCTACGAAAACGGTAAGGCGCTGAAGAAGCTGACGGAAGAGGATGGCGTGATCCTTCACGACACCCCTGCCGATTACTTCCCAGCTGACATGAACGCTGCAAAGGCGCTGCTTGAGAAGAACGCTTCTGAAAACGCATTCTTCAAAACCGTCTACGACAGCCAGAAAGAGTTCGCGAAAATCGCGGTTCCATTCTGGGCCGGTGCACAGGCATCGAATGCTGCTCTGGGTAAGGCCTACGCCGACACTCTGAAGTAAGCGCTGCTGTTTGATTGGTCGGGGAGCATCGTCTCCCCGGCCTTTCATTTCGCTCATTCAAAATCGCTGGGCAGGTCGCTGCAGCCTTTTTGCATGAACGAAATGCGAGACACGTCGCAAAAGAATGAAGGCCCGGCTGGGCCAGAAACGGTTGATTGCCGTTTCGGGGGAGGACGAGATCATGGCCAAAGACACAACAGTCGACGAGGTCGATCCGGCTGAGCTGGATATTACCGACGAGTTGATCGCGGAACGCCGGGCTGAGGAGCCCGGCGAAACGCCGGAAGACATGACGTCATGGCAGCGCCCGATCGTTGCTTCTATCGACGTGTTGAACCTCTGGGCCGGCAAAATCTTCTGTCTGCTCCTTGTGCCCCTCATCTTTGTCATGGTGTTTGAGGTGTTCGCCCGCACCATGTTCGGGACGCTGACGGGCTGGGGCATGAACGATGTCGCGCTGGCGCTTGGCCTTGGCCCGACGCTGTGGGCCTATGACATTTCGCGCATGACCTCCGGCGTCATCTTCATGGCCGCCGCCGGTTACGCGCTGCTTCGCGGCGTGCATATCCGTGCAGATTTTCTCTACCGAACCTGGACTACAAAAACGCAAGCGACCGTCGATGCAACGCTCTACCTGCTGTTCTATTTCCCGGCGATGCTCTTCTTCTTCTGGTCGTCAGCGGACTTCTGGTGGGCCGCCTTTGTGCGCGGCGAGACCACGATGGACTCCACCTGGGCGCCGGTCCTCTGGCCCGCACGATTGGCGATGCCGGTGGGTGCT
>JBCCRF010000205.1:0-5156 GCA_039208305.1 Pseudomonadota bacterium | reverse complement strand
GGCGATGGCGGTGCCGGGGTTGTTGGCCTTCGTCTTCGGCTGGTTTGCCTTTCGCTCACGCGTGTCCGGCGTCTATCTGTCGATCATCACACAGGCCATGACTTACGCGCTGCTGCTCGCGTTCTTCCGAAACGACATGGGCTTCGGCGGCAACAATGGCCTGACCGATTTCAAGGATATTCTCGGCTTCGATATCCAGACGCGGGAGACGCGGGCCGCGCTCTTCACCGCCAGTGCTCTCTTCCTGTGTCTGTCGCTCATCGTGACGGCCTTCGTCACTCGCTCACGGTTTGGCAAGCTAATGGTCGCTACCCGCGATGCGGAACCGCGTACCCGCTTCCTCGGGTACCGGCCGGAGAAAGTGAAGCTGTTCGTATGGACGCTCTCCGCGGTCATGGCAGGCATCGCCGGCGCGCTCTACGTGCCGCAGGTGGGCATCATCAATCCAGGTGAATTCGCTCCAGCCAATTCCATCGAAATCGTCATCTGGACCGCTGTCGGCGGGCGGGGGACGATTGTCGGCCCGGTGATTGGTGCCTTCATGGTGAACGGCGGCAAGAGTTGGTTCACCGGCCTGTTCCCAGAGGTCTGGCTCTTCGTGCTTGGCGCGCTTTTTGTCATCACGACACTATTCCTGCCGAAAGGTGTCGTCGGTACATTGCGCGATGGATGGAACGCGCGCGGCCGCCTGAAGCGCAGCGCCAAGCGCGACGATGGCGAGACGACCACCGCCCCATCCCAGCCGCAGGCGGCGGAGTGACCATGAGCGAACGCGTCACATCCTCCATGCTCTATCTCGACGATGTTCACGTCGCGTTCGATGGCTTCAAAGCGATCAACGGTTTGTCCATGATTCTGGAACCCGGCGAGATGCGCGCCATCATCGGCCCCAACGGCGCGGGCAAGACGACGATGATGGACATCATCACCGGCAAGACTGCGCCAGACACCGGCGAAGTTTGGTTCGACGGCCGACACGATCTCACCACCTATGACGAGTCCGCCATCGCCACCATGGGCATCGGGCGCAAGTTCCAGAAGCCCACCGTCTTCGAAAGCCACACGCTGGAGGACAATCTGCTGCTCGCAATGTCCGGAAAGCGGAGCATCAAAACCATGCTACTCGACCCCGGCGGCAAGGCGGAGGCGGAACGGATGGATGAGATTTTTGAGATCATCCGCCTGGGTGACCGGCGCAACGATATGGCCGCTGATCTCTCACATGGCCAAAAGCAGTGGCTGGAGATCGGCATGCTGCTCGCACAGGACCCGAAGCTGCTCCTCGTTGACGAACCCGTCGCTGGCATGACCGATGCCGAAACGGCGGAGACCGCCCGCTTGCTGCGTGAAATTGCTCGCGACCACACGGTCGTCGTCGTGGAGCACGATATGGATTTCGTTCGAGACCTCGACGTGAAGGTGACCTGCCTGCATGAAGGCGCGGTGCTGGCGGAAGGCAAACTCGACCACGTCAGCGCCGACCAGCGCGTCATCGACGTTTATCTGGGGCGATAGACCATGCTGAACGTCAAGGATGTGGAACTGCACTACGGCGCATCACAGGCGCTGCGCGGCGTATCGCTCGACATCGCGGACAACAAGATCACCTGCGTGCTTGGCCGCAATGGGGTTGGCAAATCCAGCCTGCTGCGCGCCATCATCGGTCATCATCCGATGAGCCATGGCGATATGCGTTTCGACGGCACACTTTTCAGCAACAAACACGTTCACGACCGCGCCCGCGCAGGCATTGGCTTCGTGCCACAGGGGCGCGAAATTTTTCCGCTGCTGACTGTGAAGGAAAATCTGGAGACCGGCTTTTCGGCCCTGCCACGTGGCGAGCGCAGCATTCCCGACACCGTGTTCGAACTGTTTCCCGTGCTGAAAGACATGCTCTCACGGCGCGGCGGAGATCTGTCAGGCGGTCAGCAACAACAGCTCGCTATTGGCCGCGCGCTTGTGTTGCGCCCACGCCTGCTCGTTCTCGATGAGCCAACCGAAGGCATCCAGCCGTCCATCATCAAGGATATCGGCCGCGCGCTACAGGCGCTGCGCGACCGCGGCATCGCCATTTTGCTGGTTGAGCAATATCTCGATTTCTGCCGTGAGATCGGTGACCACATTTACATTATGGATCGTGGCGAAGTGGTCCACGAGGGGTTGCCGGAGACGCTCGGCGACAAACAGGTACAAGCCCTGCTCACCGTTTGACAATGATGTCGCGCAGCCGTTCGGCAGGTGCGGAAAATCACACGGCGATGTTGTTCCGTGGCCGATGATGTTTTCAAAAGTAACCCTCGCCGTATAGCCTTCGGCATCACACTGTCTTCGGGACTGAGGCAAATGAGTTTCATCGCAATCCGATCGCTTCGAGCCAGTGCCTTGGCCACGCTGATGGCCTTCGCTGCGGCCACCGGGGCTTTAGCGCAGCAAACCGGTAGTGCGGCCTCGCAGGTGTCTGCCGCCGACATCATCCGCGTGTCACAATTGGAACCGGAGGCGGCACTGCCGATCCTGCGCGGCTATTTGCAGGATCGCGACGTCGATCCACGCACCCGCCTTGGTCTGCTTCTGTTGCTGGCGGATATGTTGGACGCGACTGGCCAGGTTGATCAGGCGCGCCAAGCCGTCGTCGCGGCGGCACGACTGGCCGACCGAAACCGGGGACAGGTCGATGAGGATATCGCGGCTCTATGGCTTCGTGCTGCCGATCTGGCTGCAAAAGCCGGAGATGATCGTCGCCGGGAAGAGGCTCTGCAGACCGCGCTGAACGAACAGCGTGACACCGGGCGCCCCCAAGCTGTCATCCAGCAAACGGTTGCGCAGATTGAGGAAAGCCGCGCCAAACGCGAGGTGCCGACTGAAGCGCCGCTTCCGCCTGCCGCACCTGCTCCGGAGGCCATGGTGCAGCCTGCACCCTCGGTCGCTGCACCGTCGCGTTCCGCCGATGACGGTTACCGTGTCGTCGAAGTCTTTTACGCCACCGATCGCGAGCCGACGGGATCGACCGATCCTGTCTCCGCTTTTGGAGGTAACCGGTCCGACCGTCTGCATTACGGCTCGGCCGAGGTCACCATTCCGGAGACCCATAAAGCGGGTCAACTCGAGGCGCCATCAATCCTGAGACTGGAATTTGAGGCCGATCCCAAGAAACATGTCATCCTCCGCAGCGTTGAAAAACTGGAAGGTGACGCATTCTACGGCGCCTTGAACAAGCGATTCACTGACGACCAAACGACGGAAGCGTTTATCTTCATCCACGGCTTCAACCAGACATTTTCGCAGGCGCTGCGCCGTACCGCCCAGATGGCACACGACATGGAGTTCGAGGGTGTGCCGATCGCCTATACATGGCCATCACGGGGCAATCTCACATCCTACATCGCCGATACAGCTGTGGTGCGGTTGAGCGGGCGCAGGCTGTCACGGTTTCTGGAAGACGTGGCGAAGCGCTCCGGTGCCGAACGCATTCACGTCATCGCGCACTCCATGGGCAATCGGGCGCTGACCGATGCGCTGGAACTGATGGCGCTGCGCACACAACCCGTCGAGCAACCGCCGTTCGATCAGGTCGTCTTCGCGGCACCTGATGTGGATGCGGGCCTCTTCGCTGCCATGGCGGAAACGGCACGGCCTCTCGCCCGCCGCATGACGCTTTATGCCTCCAACAATGATTGGGCGCTTGAGGTCTCCCGCAAACTGCATGGCAATGCGCCGCGTGCAGGTCAGGGGGGTGATGCTATGCTGGTGTCATCCGCCATCGACAGCGTGGACATGTCGGCGCTCGGTGGTGACATGCTGGCCCATTCCTACTTTGCGGGTGACAAGTCAGCACTGGTCGATTTGGCAAGCCTCTTCTGGCGCAATGTCGGCCCCGCTCGCCGTTGCGGCATTCGCGTGGCCGTGCCCCGTGCCGACGATGATGAGGCACAGGAGACGACGCGTTCAGTGGGAAACCGCCTCGCAACAGACGTGGCGGACGGGCTGCAACCATGGCTCTTCGACCCGGCAGCTTGTGACTCCCAACTCGTGCTGCCTCTGCTATCCCGCCTGCGTGCGAAGCTGCGGGAGCAACGGGATGCGCCGACCGCCGACGCTGAGATAGATATTCAGGAGATGGTTGCCGAAGCGATGGCGGGTGGTGAGATTGACCCGGCGGCGTTGCAGCGCGCGGTCTCAAGCGTCGCCCGCCTGATCGACGTCAATGCAAGCAGGAATTGACAGGCCTGCCCGCCATTGCCACGCTTGAAGCGCTTTCCGAAGGTGCCGTGCTAGGGGCAGCGTGACACCGGGTGTTCACCGGGAGCGGGTATGGCCCTGTCGACGCTTCACTTCGCAGCCTTGAAATCCATCCTCGCGATGGTTGGTGCCTTATGGCTCGGCCTTACTTGCGCTAACGCTGAAGAGCGCAACACCATCGCGCTGTTGATCGGTGTTTCCGACTACGACAATGAAATCGGACTGTCAGACCTGCGGGGTCCGGCCAATGACGTTCGGTTGATGCGTGACGTGCTGAGCGAGCGCGGTGTGGGCGACATTCGTGTCTTGGCTGATGGTGTGGAGCACGAAGGTCAGGCAGCACCGCTGCCCACCCGCGCGGCGATTCTAGGCGCGATCGAGCAGATCGCCAGAGATGCCGATGACGACACCCTCGTCATCATCACCATGAGCGGACACGGCACCCAGCAACGCGACATCTCGGGTGATGAGGCAGACGGCCGCGACGAGGTGTTCCTGCCTGCAGATACAGCCCGCTCGGAGCCAGGCAGCGGTGTGATCCCCAACGCTATCATTGACGATGAGCTGGGCGATGCCGTCCGCGCTATCCGCCGCAAAGGGGCCGATGTCTGGCTGGTGGTGGACTCCTGCCATTCCGGGTCCGCCTTGCGGGCGGGAGGGACACGCACAGCGGCGCGGTTCGTCGATCCCAACCAATTGGGCGTCTCGTTGCGGGGTCAGTTAGACCGCCCATCGAAGGACCCTTTCATCGCGCCTGAAGACGAGGATGTGCCTGGTGGGCTGATGGCTTTCTATTCCGCGCAAAGCGATGAGCTGGCACGGGAGGTCGATTTTGCGAGCGACAAGGAAAGCGGGAAGACGAACAACTGGTACGGCTTGTTCACCTCGCGCCTCGCCATGCGCCTGCGTCAGGGTGG
>JBCCRF010000204.1:0-5182 GCA_039208305.1 Pseudomonadota bacterium | reverse complement strand
GTTGGCGTTTGGCCTGTGGCGTCCGACGCTCCGCCCGCGTCTCCGTTCGTTACACGGCGCGCGGCGGAAGGATCGCCTCCGCACAGTCATCAGGTCGGTCCGGACGACCGGCTCGTGTGCGAAGGAAGTGGGAGTATGAGGAACGCAGAATGGGCGGGGATAGATTTTTTCGAAAGTTTGTGCCGACGCTGGTGGACACAACACCATGTTCATACCGGCTGGAGTCCGGACACTTGCTGCGGTCATGATGGCAGCGAGCGAACTAGTTCATCCCGTGCGGGCCTCTTCCAGCTTCGCACCGTTCCCTATTTGCCGGAACTCTTACGCGTTTACGGTCATTTACTTGCGTTACCTGTCACCACGAGTGCCCCCGCCATGTCCCAGGATAAACGTGACCTGACCACCGGGCCGGTGCGTGGGCGGTTGTGGCAGCTGGGTGGGCCGATGGTGCTCGGCATTGCAGCTGTTATGGCCGTGCCGCTGGCGGACAGCTACTTTCTTGGTCAACTGGGCACCGAGCCGCTAGCTGCGATTTCCTATACGTTTCCGGTGGTACTGACGCTCACCAGCCTTGCTATCGGTATCGGTGCGGGAACGTCCTCCGTCGTATCCCGCGCCATTGGCAATGGCGACGACGAAAGGGCAAAACGGGTGTCCACCGACGCCATGGCGCTGGCTATTCTGTTGGTCGTTATCCTGTCGACCATTGGCTATTTCACCATTTCGCCCCTGTTCTCGCTGTTGGGCGCATCCGGCGAAGTGCTGGAGATGATCGTCGCCTATATGCAGATCTGGTATCTCACGCTGCCGGTCCTCTCCATCATGATGGTGGCGAACAATCTGCTACGGTCAAACGGCGATGCGCGCACCGCATCCACGCTGATGATCGGCATTGCGCTGATCAACGCCGCGCTGAACCCAGTGTTCATCTTCGGTTGGAACTTTATTCCTGCGGGCGGCATCGAAGGTGCTGCCTGGGCGTCGTTTGTGGCGCGAATGTTTGCGGGGGTATTGGGCATGTGGGCTGTCGCGTATCGCGACCGGCTGCTGACGTTATCTTTTCCCTCGGTCGCCGAAGTGTGGGAAAGCTGGAAAGATGTCGGAAAGGTTGCCGTACCTGCCGGCATCGGCAATGCGGTCAATCCCTTTGGCATCACTATCGTGACCGCTATTCTCGCCGCCTATGGCGACGATGTGGTGGCCGGTTTCGGCGTGGCGACACGTATCGAGAGTTTCGTCTGTATTCCCATGCTTGCGCTGTCGGCAGCGATTGGGCCTGTCGCGGGCCAAAACTATGGCGCGAGCGAATGCGAGCGCGTGCGGAAGGCCCATGTGCTGTCCTACCAGTTCAGCGCTGTCTGGTCTCTCGCCATGGCCGTGCTGCTGTGGTTCACAGGTCCTTGGCTGGCGACGCTGTTCAGCGACGAGCAATCTGTCATCGACACGATCACGACGTACCTGCAGATCGTGCCCATCACACTAGCCGGTTACGGCGTCGCTGTGGTGGCCGCGGGCGGGCTGAACTCCATAGGCAAGCCGGTGTATGGCCTTGGCGTTTACCTCATCCGAACGGCGGCGCTCTACGTACCGCTGGCCTGGTTTGCCTCCACCATGTTCGAACCGTGGGGTGTGTTTGCCGCCATTGCCGTTGCCAATGTGATCGGCGGTGTAGCTATCGTCTGGTGGTCGCTGAAAACGCTGCCCGGCAGTGCCGATGAGATACCGGAAGGTGCACGCCAGACTGCCAATCAGGCCGTCTGAAGTCTTCCCACGCACCTTGTCTCATGGCACCTGCGCCGTTACATC
Organism: Pseudomonadota bacterium; assembly: GCA_039208305.1. Taxonomy (GTDB): domain Bacteria; phylum Pseudomonadota; class Alphaproteobacteria; order Rhizobiales; family Rhizobiaceae; genus Pseudahrensia. The sequence goes on along the minus strand of JBCCRF010000204.1, from coordinate 3,376 downwards.
AGCGCCAACGACTTTCCACATCCGCGCAGACCTTCCGTCGCGCCGCGAAACCAAGCGGAGGCAGCCCCTATGGCACGCCAGTTCATCTACCACATGCAGGGCCTCACCAAGACCTATACCGGTGGCAAGAAGGTGCTCGATAATGTGCATCTGTCCTTCTATCCGGACGCGAAGATCGGCGTGCTTGGCCCCAACGGCGCTGGTAAATCGACCCTGCTGAAGATCATGGCCGGTCGCGACAAGGAATGGCAGGGCGAGGCTTGGGCCGCCGAGGGCGCCAAGATCGGTTATCTTGAGCAGGAGCCCGACCTCGATCCGGACAAAACGGTGCGCGAGAATGTTATGGAAGGTCTTGCAGAAAAGACCGCCATCATCGACCGCTACAACGAGCTGATGATGAACTATTCCGACGAAACGGCAGAAGAAGGCGCGAAGCTGCAGGACCAGATCGACGCCGAGGGGTTGTGGGACCTTGATGCCAAGGTCGACATGGCGATGGACGCGTTGCGCTGCCCGCCGCCGGATGCCGACGTGAAGCCGCTTTCTGGCGGTGAGCGCCGCCGCGTCGCGCTTTGCCGTTTGCTGCTGTCGGAACCCGACCTGCTGCTGCTCGACGAGCCGACCAACCACCTCGACGCCGAAACCGTCGCGTGGCTGGAAAAGCACTTGCGGGACTTCAAGGGTGCCGTGATGATCGTGACCCACGATCGCTACTTCCTCGACAATGTCACCGGCTGGATCCTCGAGCTCGATCGCGGGCAGGGCATCCCTTACGAGGGCAATTATTCCGCCTACTTGGAAAAGAAGAAAAAGAGGATGGTGCAGGAAGGCCGCGAGCAGGACGCGCGCATGCGCCAGCTGGACCGCGAGCGCGAATGGATGGGCACCAGCCCCAAGGCGCGGCAGGCGAAATCCAAGGCCCGCATCAACAAGTATAACGAATTGGTGGAGGCCGCAGATCAGCGCAAACCCACCGATACGCAGATCGTCATTCCCGTTGCTGAGCGACTCGGCCAGGTGGTGATCGAGGCCGAGAATATCTCCAAGGGCTTCGGCGACCGTCAGCTGATCGAAAACCTGTCTTTCAAGCTGCCAGCCGGCGGTATTGTGGGCATCATCGGGCCGAACGGGGCGGGTAAATCCACCCTGTTCAAGATGATCACCGAGCAGCTTGACCCGGACAATGGCAATATTCGCGTCGGCGAAACGGTCAAGCTCGGATACGTCGACCAGTCGCGCGATAGCCTCGATCCGGACAAGACCGTCTGGGAAGAGATTTCTGGCGGAGCGGAGGTGATTAAGCTCGGCAAGCATGAGGTTAATTCGCGTGCCTATGTCGGATCCTTCAACTTCCGCAAAGGCGATCAGCAGCAGAAGGTTGGTACGCTGTCCGGCGGTCAGCGCAATCGCGTGCATTTGGCCAAGATGCTGAAATCTGGCGCAAACGTGCTGCTGCTCGACGAGCCGACCAACGATCTCGACACCGAAACGCTCTCGGCACTCGAAGACGCGCTGGAAGAATTCGGCGGCTGCGCCGTCATCATCAGCCATGACCGCATGTTCCTCGACCGCCTCGCCACCCACATGCTCGCCTTTGAAGGCGACAGCCACGTGGAGTGGTTCGAGGGGAATTTCGAGGACTATGAAAAGGATAAGGTACGACGGCTGGGTGACAATGCGCTGACCCCGAAGCGGATACACTTTAAGCCGCTCGGGCGGTGATGGAGTATCGGTAGCGGCCCTTGTGCAGCCGGAGTTGATGAAGCGGCTCTCGCACTGTGGCGCGATTTTCCCGCCCGTTGGGCACACTAGCTGTTGAATGGGGCGGCGGGTTCGGGCCACACTGCCGGGCAGAGGGGATGCCATCCTGCGCAGCCCATTTTGTTCGGGAGAACTTTTATGAAAATCATCACGACACTGCTGACCTCCGCTGCTCTGTCGCTTGCCCTGTCAACAGCGGCACTTGCCGAGGACGCCTCTTGCTCGACGGTGACCTTCTCCGATGTGGGCTGGACCGACATTACGGCCACCACCGCGGCCACCACCGAAGTGCTGAAGGCGCTGGGTTACGAGACGGAGATCAAGGTGTTGTCCGTGCCGGTGACCTATGTGTCGCTTGCGAAAGGTGATGTCGACGTGTTCCTGGGCAACTGGATGCCGACGATGGAAGGCGATATCGCGAAGTATCGCGAGGCTGGTACCGTCGATACCGTGCGTGAGAACCTGGAAGGCGCAAAATACACGCTGGCCGTGAACAAGGCGGCTGCCGATATGGGCATTAAGACTTTTGCCGATATCGCCAAAAACAAGGATGCCCTCGACGGCAAGATCTACGGTATCGAGCCGGGCAATGACGGCAACCGCTTGATTCAGGACATGATCGACAAGAACGCGTTTGACCTGTCCGGTTTCGAGGTGGTCGAGTCCTCCGAGGCCGGTATGCTGGCGCAGGCTACCCGCGCGTCCCAGAAAGGCGAGCCGATCGTTTTCCTCGGTTGGGAACCGCACCCGATGAACGCTAACCTTGAGATGTCCTATCTTGAAGGTGGTGATGATTTCTTCGGGCCGAACCTTGGTGGTGCGACGGTCTTCACCAACACCACGGCCGGCTACACGGGGAAATGTTCCAACGTCGGTGCGTTGTTGAACAACCTGAAATTCTCGCTCGCCATGGAAAACGAGATCATGGGCGCGATCCTGAATGATGGTAAAGAACCGTCCGCCGCAGCGCTGGATTGGATGAAAGCCAATTCGGACATGGTGATGGGCTGGCTGGATGGCGTCACCACCAAGGATGGTGGTGATGCGAAGGCCGCCATCGAGGCTATGCTGGCTGGCTGACTGGGTCCAACTGACATTATGCGGGGCAGGGCGGATAACGTTCTGCCCCGTTTTCTATGTTAAGGTGCAAAGACGGGGGACCGCAGATGGAATGGCTGACCGATAACAAGTTACCGGTGGGCAAGGGCGCGGAAGCCGTTGTCAATTGGCTGATCGCCAATGCCACATGGTTCTTCGACGGATTGGAAAACGGTCTGTCCGTCATGGTGGATGCCATTCTCGCTGTGCTGCAATTTCCGCCACCACTGATGGGTGTTGCGATCATCACGGCGCTGGCTTTTGTGCTGCATCGGTCGATACTCTTTACCATCGCTATGGCAGTGGGGCTGCTGTTCATCGTCAACCAGGGCTACTGGGAGGAGACGACAGAGACGTTGACGCTGGTGCTGTCTTCGGCCTTCCTGTGCATGGTGATTGGGGTGCCCATCGGCATTTACCTCGCCCATCATCCGCGGGCGTTCGCGCTGGCGAGACCGATCCTCGATCTGATGCAGACGCTGCCCACCTTCGTTTACTTGATCCCCGCCATCATCTT
>JBCCRF010000203.1:0-5183 GCA_039208305.1 Pseudomonadota bacterium | reverse complement strand
GTCCTCGACCGTGACCATCCCATCGGGCGGCACGACACGCTGGGCCTGGCGGATGTGATCTTCGAGGCCGCGATCACCACGATCTGCGATTGCGAGGACTCGGTCGCCGCCGTCGATGCGGAGGACAAGGTGATCACCTATCGCAACTGGCTCGGCCTGATGAAGGGTGATCTGGAAGAGCAGGTGACCAAGGGCGACAAGACCTTCACCCGCAAGCTGAATGACGACCGAGAGTACCTGTCGCCCACCGGTGAGGATGTCTGGTTCAAGGCGCAGGTCGTCATGCTGAACCGCAATGTCGGGCATCTGATGACCAACCCGGCGATCCTGCTGGAAGACGGCAGCGAAATTCCCGAAGGCATTATGGATGGTGTCATCTCCGCCGCCTGTTCGCTGCACGATATCGGTTCCGGCAATGGTGGGAAGGGCGGCCTGCGCAAGAATTCCCTCCACGGCTCCATGTATATCGTGAAGCCGAAGATGCACGGGCCGGAGGAGGTCGCCTTTGCCAACGAACTGTTTGGTCGTGTGGAAGACCTGCTGGGCATAGCCCGCAACAGCCTGAAAATGGGCATCATGGACGAGGAACGCCGCACCACGGTGAACCTGAAAGAGTGCATCCGCGCCGCGAAGGACCGCGTGGTGTTCATCAACACCGGTTTCCTGGACCGCACGGGCGACGAGATGTTCACGTCCATGGAAGCGGGTCCGATGATCCGCAAGGGCGACATGAAACAGTCCGCCTGGATCGCCGCATATGAAGATTGGAACGTCGATATCGGCCTCGAATGCGGTCTCGCCGGCCACGCGCAGATCGGCAAAGGCATGTGGGCCATGCCGGACATGATGGCCGCCATGCTGGAGCAGAAGATCGGCCACCCGAAATCCGGCGCCAACACCGCCTGGGTGCCAAGCCCCACCGCTGCAACGCTCCACGCCACCCATTATCATGAGGTGAACGTCCACGCCGTGCAGGCCGAGTTGAAGGACCGCGACCGCGCGAAGCTGACGGATATTCTCTCCATCCCCGTCGCCACCCGCCCCAACTGGTCGCCGGAGGATATTCAGGCGGAGCTCGACAACAACGCGCAGGGCATTTTGGGTTACGTGGTGCGCTGGGTGGACCAGGGCGTCGGCTGTTCCAAGGTGCCGGACATCAACGATGTCGGCCTCATGGAAGACCGCGCGACGCTGCGCATCTCCAGCCAGCACATGGCCAACTGGCTGCACCACGGCGTGGTGGACGAAGACCAGATCCACGCCACCTTCCAGAAGATGGCGAAAAAAGTCGACGAGCAGAACGCCGGTGACCCGCACTATGAAGCCATGTCAGGCCGCGAGGATGAGTCGGTTGCCTATCAAGCCGCACTAGAACTGGTGCTGAAGGGCCGCGAGCAGCCCAGTGGATATACCGAACCGGTGTTGCATCGACGGAGGTTGGAGAAGAAGGCAAGTTAACCTTTCGACTCGACCGCTCTAAGGTCGGTGCCAGACGCCACAGGTCTGCTCGCCATGTGATATAGTCGTGACCGTGACATGCTGTATTAAGCGATAACCCTCACGCGTGAGCCGATCTCTTTGCTGTAAAAAGTGGTCTCCGTAAGCCCAGTACCAGTAAGTGCTGTCGTCCTGAGGAACAGAAACTACCCGCGCTACCAAGCGGCCCTTTGCGGTGCGGCACTCGAGCGCTACCGGCATGCGTTCTGTTTCGTCCAGCGCGATCATGTAAGCTTCGATCTGCCCTGAGTTCATGAACGCACTGGTCGTAGTGTAGTCGGACGAAGCGCTCGTTTTTGCCACGGCATTAGCGACCATGCCGCCGCTCAACAACAGCGCAAGCGTGGTCGAGAGCGTGGTTCGAGGTGTCAAACTGGTAGCCTCCTATCGATGCCATGGCGCAGTTTAACCTAGCAGGGAAAGCCTGCAGTTCAGTTACGTGTCATGGTTGTGAAAGCATGAAACGCTATTGGTCTGCGGATTGTTGTGTAACCGGTGCTGCTGACAGCACAAAAATTCTGTTTGAAAGCGCAGATCACATGCAAATTAATGCGTGCCGAAAGAGACCACAGAAAGCTTGCACTGTCCGCCGACGCGCCTCCTGCTAAGGTCGTCGCCGGCCCTATAGACTTGCATGCTCGTGCCCGTTTCGACCAACTCTAAGCTGCAAAGTGCCATTGGCGTATTCTTGAATGACAATTGAGAACACGCAATTTTTGAAATTTCGTGGAGCGCGTCAGCCCCAATGACCAACCGCCAAATCGATTTCGCCGGGTGGCTGCTTTTCGTTGTCTCCGCCATCTGCTTCATCATCGCCAGCATCGGCAATTTTTGGGCTATGTGCGGAAGTGTCTTCTTTTTGTTGGCATGTCTGGTGTTCATGGTGCCGTTCGTTCGGCGCGGCTGATTAGCAGCGCTCGGAACGAAATTGCAGCCCATCGGTCTTGTGAGGGAGCCAGGCCGTCATCACAGAAAGCTCCCCATGTCCGCCCAAGCCCTTGCTGCAGAGACCGTCGTAATCTCGATGGATGCGCACACGCGCCTGTCCGACGATGCCGATCTTTTCTACCTGTTGCGCGAGTTCGAAACGCTCTATCGCCATGGCTCCGCCGGGGGCAGTAAGGTGATCCGCAGCCACCGCAAGCGGGTGCGGGAGGGGCTGTCATCGGTCATCAATGCCAATCCGCCGATCCTGCATCGCGCGCCGGAGAGCAAGCCGGTGACGGCGCATTTTTCCCGGGCGCTGGACCTCGGGGACCGTGGCGAGATGAACGCCATGTCACGCGCGCTGCGGGCCGTGCGCGACCGGCTGACATGGGAATACGGCTATGAGACCGTGCCAAAGGGGCTGGTGCGCAAATATGCCTATTGCGAGATTGTTGGGCCGCGCGGTCCGGTGCCCAGCGAGCGGGTGATCTTGGGCTTCGTGCTGTTTGCCCCGAACACGACCTACCCGCAGCACAGCCATGCCGATATCGAGGAGAGCTACATCTCCATCGCAGGCGCATGGTCAGAGAACAATGCCGCCGTCTACGCGCCGGGCTCGCTCATCCTCAACAGCCCCGGCGAGGAGCACCGCATCACGACCGGCGAGGGCAACCCTTGCCTGCTGGCCTATGCCTGGACTGGCCCGGCGGAACGGCTGGCTGAACCGGGGATGAGATTGAGCAAGAAGCGCACCAAGCGGACCTGACGCCGCTTTCGCTTTCCAATGCCTCGCCGATGCGCTAAAAGGCTTCATCTCCACCGCAGGAGAGCGCGCCTTGTGCGCCGCCGAAGGAGCAACCGCCCCGGAAACTCTCAGGCACCAGGGACTGCGGAGAGAACATACAATCTGGAGAGTGGTGAGAGGATCGTTCCTCGCACCCACCGAAGGAGAAAGTGTCGCCCGGCCCGCATTGGCCGGAACAGGTTAGCCTGCGGCATCAAGCTCTCAGGTTCCACGACAGATGGGGTCACGCCACGGCGATGCCGCGCGTGCCCGCAACATCTGATCGAAGGAACCGTTTCATGCGCACCGAACCATTTTCCGCCCCGCCCGCTATTCGTCGCGAACGGATACGCACCGTCGCCGTTATTGGCGCGGGCATCACCGGTGTCACCACCGCCTATGCCCTGTCGAAGCGCGGCTTCGAGGTGACGCTGTTCGATCGCCAGCCCTATGCGGCGATGGAAACGAGCTTCGCCAATGGCGGACAGCTGTCGGCCTCCAACGCCGCCGTGTGGAACCAGATCGGTACCGTCATCAAGGGCATGCGCTGGGTGATGAAGCGCGACGCGCCGCTGCTCGTGCATCCCGGACCGAGCTGGCACAAATATTCATGGATGACCGAGTTCCTCGCCGCCATTCCGCGCTACGAGGCTAACACAATCGAGACCACGCGCCTCGCCGTCGCCGCGCGCGAGCACCTGCTGGACTGGGCGCGCGAAGAGCAGATCGATTTCGATATGGAGCAGCGGGGCATCCTGCATATTTTCGAGAATGAAGGCGAGTTCAAAAAGGCGCTCAAGGTCTCCGACCTGCTGGCCAAGGGCGGGTTGGTGCGAGAACCGGTGACGGCAGCTGAGATCGCTGCGCTGGAACCGACACTGCGCGATGACTATGTCGGTGGTACCTTTACGCCGTCGGATTTCACCGGCGACGTGCACAAATATTCTACCGGACTGGCAGAAGCCGCGGAGAAGCGCGGCGTTACGATGAAGTTCGGCACGGCGATTGAGAAAGTGCGCCAGCATCGACAGGGCGGCATCTATATTCGCCATCGGCCCATGCTTGGTTCCACCGCGAACAACGCGATGGAGCATTCGCAGTTCGACAGCGTCGTCGTCTGCGCCGGTGTTGGCAGTCGTGCCATCGGCGCGCAGCTGGGTGACCGGGTGAACGTCTATCCCGTAAAGGGCTACTCCATCACGGTGATGTTGAACGATGAAGCGTCGTGCAAGGCGGCGCCCCGCGTCAGCCTGCTGGATGAGGAAGCGAAGATCGTCACGTCGAGGCTGGGCGACAACCGGTTCCGCGTGGCGGGCACGGCGGAGTTCGCCGGTGAGGACCGCGATATCCGCAACGATCGTATCGTGCCGCTGACCAACTGGGTGCGGAAGAATTTCCCCGGTGTCTCCACCGAGCATGTCGTGCCATGGGCAGGCCTGCGCCCCATGATGCCCAACATGATGCCCCGCGTCGGCGCCGGGCGCGCGCCGGGCGTATTCTACAACACCGGCCACGGCCATTTGGGGTGGACGCTGAGTGCCGCGACGGCGGAGATGATTGCGGCTACGGTCGAAGCGAAAGCGATGAGCAACGCGGCTTAGGTGCCGCGTCCAGCTAGGCGAGGGGAGGCCTCTCCTTCTCGAAGACGCGCTTCCAACAAAATCGGTTGTCATCCTGGCCCGCGAGCCGGGATCCACTTTTCGGCGAGTTCCCGTGTCGGCGGCGTTACGAGGGTAATCGCGGCATTGCAATCTGCCGTTCACTCATCATCTGGCCGAGAAATAGATCCTGGCTCGTGGGCCGGGATGACAACAGAATCTTTGGGGAAGGTTGCGGGCTAAACCAAGGTTTTTCTGGGACGAGCCTATGGAAGTCTGAGAGAGATGACGGACCGCAGCCCTACGGTCGCCAGTAGCTGAAATGATCGTGAACTGCCTCACCATCGTATTGGCCGCGCATGTCGATCAGTGGTGCG
>JBCCRF010000202.1:0-5215 GCA_039208305.1 Pseudomonadota bacterium | reverse complement strand
TGGCGAACCCTGCAGGATTCGAACCTGCGACCTACTGCTTAGAAGGCAGTTGCTCTATCCAGCTGAGCTAAGGGTCCGTTCTTTACAGGTGAAACGCGATGCACTTTTTGCGACCGGTTTTTACCGCTTGATTGATGGTCGGAGTGAGAGGATTCGAACCTCCGACCCCGTCGCCCCGAACGACGTGCGCTACCAGGCTGCGCCACACTCCGACTGGTTACCGTTTGATCAGCGACCGCGCGTTGCATAGAAAATCTGTCCGGCTGCGGCAACCATAATCTCGTTCGCTTTCAGCGCGCAGGCCTAATTGCCCAGACCGACATGGCGAAACTTGCCATCGATGATTTTCAACCCGTCACTTTCGACAAAGATTTCCTGCGTGTCCGCCAGAAAACTCGTGGACAGCACCTCTCGTTTCTTGGTCGGGGTAAGGCGCAACTGGCGCGCGACGGCCTCACCATCGACGGTGCCGGAGCAGGTCTCTTGACGTGCGCGGGAGACCGCGTCCATCACCATCTCAGTCGCGTCGTAGGAATACCAGGCGGCCAAGTCGTAATCGAGACCTGGGTTGTCGTCTTCAAAGATGCGCCGCAACCGGGCTGAGGTCGCAAGGTTTCGCGCCTCCGACACGATACCCGTCACCACATGTAGTTTGTCAGGGTACGGGAACCCAGCCTGTTCTAGAGCCGCTGTCACAACACCGGTGAGAAAGATCGGATTCTCTATGCCCCGTTTTTGCATCTCCATGATCATGAAGGTCAGGTTCGACGTGTAGCCGAACATGGCAATGGGCCGGCCGTCATTTTTAATCTGGTCGATGGCGGCGAGTTGGCTTTCCTTGTCGCCGCGCAGGAAGCGCAGTGTCGTCACCCGGCCCAGATTGTCCTTCGCGACGGCGGCCTGTGAAGCGCCGTAAATGTCCGGTTCGTTGGTGCCCGGCGTTTTTGGGGCATATTCGTGCGCCACGTAAGGAAACTGGCTTAGGCCCAGATTTTGCATCCAGTCCACCAGTGATTTCGCGCGGGTGCGGTCCGACATGCCCACGCGGAAGAAATAGTCTCGTTCGCCGGGCTGGGCGAGATAACCTGCGGAAGCCGAGGACGACACCATGGGGACCTGATGCTGATTGCCCCATTTCTTCGCATCCCAAGCGATACGCGACTGGCCTGGGCCGAGCACGGCGACCGGTTTCTCGCTCTCCATCTCCGTCAGGATACGGTTCGTCTCTTCGAGTTCCCCCTTGCTGTCATGAATATCCATTGTGACTTCGAAGGGGTAGCTCGCACGATGGTCGCGCAGGTAACGCAGGATACCCCAACGCTGTCGCTTTCCGTGGTTTTGGTCGAAGGGCATGATGCCAGCAAGCTTCACCGGCGTGTCATCTCTCGCAATCAGGTTCATGCGGCACAGCAAATTGTCCGGTGCGATGCGATTGCCAGCCGCCCAGTATTGGGCGCCCGCCGCCGCGGCAGGCAATCCGACAAAAGCGGCAGCGATAGCAACGGGAATAACCCAGCGCGAACGCTGCCCGCCCTTTGCCGGTGCAGGGGGAGCGTGCCCGACAGCTGCAGGCACAGTCTCCGCTATCCCATCGCTTCCGGAAGGTTGTGCTTCATTCGCAATCACCGCCTCGGCCGCAATCGAAGTCGAGCCGCTCTCAGTAGATATGCTTACGGTCTCGCCACTGCGGGCCTGTTGCATAAGCCGTTCCGTCTCGGGGGAGGGGCGGGCGTCGAGGTCGCGCTTTAAAGCCTCGGCGCAGCGCTCGTATTGGCGCAATGCATCCGCAGGCCGACCCTCTGCTATGCTCGCCGCCATGATCGTGCGGTGAGCCCGTTCCTGCGTTGCGTCCACCGCGATCATGCTGCGCGCAACATCGACGGCTTCGATACGGTCGTCTTCACTCGCCCGGTCTAGCAGCGCGCCCATTGCACCAATTGCAAGGGATTCGTAGTGCGCCCGGCTATCACGCAACCACTCTTCAAACGGTTCGGCGCGGATACCGAAACCCTTCATAAACGGGCCTTGATAGAGCGCGATCGCTTCCTTCAGCGCAGTCGTCGTGCCTTGCGCCACCAGCCTGGCGAACAAACGGGTGTCCACCGTGTCCTCTTCAGCGATATAGGTGAGTTGGTCCTTGTCTGCGGCGATCGGTTCCCAGTCGGCTTTGGCCAAGCTGCGCCGCAGGCTCGCCAGTTCTTGGCGTAGGCTAGCTCTCGCCTGCGCGTCGCCACTGCGGTCCCACAACAATTGCGCGGCTTCCTCGCGACTGACTCCTGCGTTGCGCGGATCCGCCAGATAGGCAAGCAGGGCGAGTGACTTGCGGCCTGGCAGCGATTGAGAAACACCGTCCGTACCTATGATTTTCGCGCTGCCCAGCAGCAGCAATTGGCAATGTTCGGTCATATCGATTCCCCCAAATCAATCTCCACGCGCTCTCAAGAAAAATTTCACGCTGCGGCGCGACCTGCGAACCATAGAAAATATTTGAAGCCACACACAAGCATTTTTACGCTTCTTTTACGGTGACGCCTGGATTTTACGCATGATGGACACGGCGAAATTTTACGTAGACGCAATGCCGTAAAATTTTCAAAAATTGTATGTATTTCAGTTTAATATCCGCACATCTCGATCGTAAATTCGTGTCGATCGACGCTTTCTCTGTCGCGATTCCGTTGCGGGCTTTATCGGTTTAGTGTTCCGTTAATAACTGTTTCATGGAGCGTAAAATCCATGTCCTCGAAGCAGCGTAAAAAATCGCGTCCCTGCATTTTTCACGATTTTACGACGCTTTCGTTGCGCTGCTTTCACAGCACGTTTTGCAAAAGCTCCCCAAGGCGCGGTCGGGCAGGGATTCCCGCAGGCGCCGAAACGAATTTGCAAATGCGGCGGGAGACGCGACATGACGATGACACAATGCAGGGATGCCATTCGTGGAAACTCCAACAGCACCGGTTCGCGGGTGTTGGAACTTCTGTCTGAACACGGGCTCGACGCGAGTATGGATGATCTGGAAAGCGCAGCATCTGGCCGAAGAATAAGCGTGAAACAGCACGATCCCAATCATTACGCTTCTGGCAAGAAATACCCGTACTGATGTGGAGCCGAGGCTAGCCTGCCAAAAACTGGACGCCTTGAGCCACTGTCGCTCATATCTCCTCACTTAACGTTCCCGCACAACAAACATCTTCCGCAGCGCAGGCGGTTGCCAAATTTTCGTCGTGACACTAGAAGCACCGCAGGCTTGGCCGGCGGGTACGGGCCGATGGGCTTGTGGGCTTTGTCAGTCTTTCAGCACATCGTGTCTCGAAACCGCCATTGAGCCGTCTATGTAGAGGTGGAATCGCGGCCGAATGCCGCGCTGACCACTTCGATTTTACAAGGATTTCCCGTGGCGTCTCGAACCAACCCCTTCACGTTCCTGCAGCAGGTCCGTTCGGAAGTGTCCAAGGTCGTTTGGCCCACCCGCAAGGAAACGGTGGTCACGACCATCATGACGCTCATTCTGGTGTTCCTGACGGCGGTTTTCTTCTTTTTCGTCGATCAGCTTCTCAGCTACGGCACGGGTTTCCTGTTCGGCTAGGCCGAAGCGGCACACACTTTAAAACGGAGCGCGGCACTCTCATGGCCATGCGATGGTACATCATTCACGCCTATTCTAACTTCGAAAAGAAGGTGGTGGAGAGCATTCAAGAACAAGCCCGCCAGAAAGGGCTTGAGCATTTGTTCGAGCAGATCCTCGTGCCGACCGAAAAGGTGGTTGAGGTCCGTAAAGGCAAGAAGGTGGATGCCGAGCGCAAGTTCTTCCCCGGCTACGTGCTGGCGCGGATGGACATGACCGATCAGGCCTTCCACCTCATCAAGAACACACCGAAAGTCACAGGCTTCTTGGGTTCGGACAACAAGCCCATGCCGATCCCGGACCGCGAGGCCGACCGCATTCTCAACCAGGTCCAGGAGGGCGTGGAGCGGCCCAAGCCGTCCATTACTTTCGAAGTCGGCGAAAACGTTCGCGTGTCGGACGGTCCCTTCGCCTCTTTCTCCGGAACTGTGGAAGAGGTGGACGAGGAACGCGCTCGCCTGAAGGTGGAAGTCTCTATCTTCGGTCGCGCCACCCCCGTAGATCTCGAATACGCACAGGTGGAGAAAGTCTAACCAACAGGATTACAGCCTGCTCACATTGTGATCGGGCTGTGAGGTTTCCGCTATTTGCGGGAGCCGAACGGCGGCGAAGAGTCGTCCGGCGGGCAATCCCGCCGCGCGCGCGTAGCGAAGCCCGAAGGGCGACAACGTGAGCGTAAATAACAAGCGTGGGAGGCGACATTCACCTGGCCGGTGAATCGAACCCGACCACGCAACCCTTGAACCGGTTCGCACCACGCGAGCCACAACCAAAGGCAAAACTATGGCCAAGAAAATCGATGGCTCCCTGAAGCTTCAGGTGCCGGCAGGCAACGCCTCACCATCCCCGCCCATCGGCCCTGCACTGGGTCAGCGCGGTCTCAACATCATGGAATTCTGCAAGGCGTTCAACGCGGCGTCGCAGGAGATGGAAAAAGGCGCACCCGTGCCTGTCACCATTACCATTTTCGCCGACAAGTCGTTCACCTTCAAAATGAAGACGCCTCCTGCGTCCTTCCTGCTGAAGAAAGCGGCCGGCCTGAAATCCGGCTCCACCGAGCCCGGCCGTTCCGTCGCCGGTTCCGTGACCTCCGCCCAGGTGCGCGAGATCGCGGAGACCAAAATGAAGGATCTCAACGCCAACGATATCGACCAGGCGATGAAGATCATCGAAGGCTCTGCCCGTTCCATGGGCCTGAAGGTGGAGGGCTGATCTGATGGCAAAAGTTGGAAAACGCACCGCAGCTGCGCGCGAGACGATCGACCGCAAGGCGCTCTATCCGCTCACCGAGGCGGTGGAGCTCGTCAAGAAGAACGCCAATGCCAAGTTCGACGAAACCGTCGAAGTGGCGATGAACCTCGGCGTCGACCCGCGCCACGCCGACCAGATGGTCCGCGGCGTCATCACCATGCCGAACGGCACCGGCAAGGACATGCGTGTCGCTGTCTTCGCCCGCGATGCCAAGGCCGATGAGGCCAAGGAAGCCGGTGCCGATGTTGTCGGTGCCGAAGACCTGATGGAGCGCATTCAGGGCGGCGACATCCCGTTCGACCGTATCATCGCGACCCCGGACATGATGGCCCTCGTCGG
>JBCCRF010000201.1:0-5281 GCA_039208305.1 Pseudomonadota bacterium | reverse complement strand
CATGGATGAACATGATCCGTACCGTACGGCCTTGCTGGTAATCGTCCGGCACAGTGAAGGACATGGTGAGACCGATCGCCAGCACGATGGCCGTCGCGGCGCCGAGCCACGGCAACACAGCCCTAGAGAAGGCGAGAAACCGCGTTGGGTTCGCCAGTACGGTAAGGCCGGGGCGAAGGGTGCGGGCCCCTGATATGTCTGATGAGATACTCATGCCCGTGTCCTAGAAATCCTCTTTGCCTTAATCAACTGAACGTATGTTCACAGTTCGGTTTGTCGCAGCGCGTAGGCGGCGGCGAGCGGCCCGAGCACTGCAAAGAAGAGCGATAGGGCCGCCACCAGCAGGAAAGGCGGTAGAAACGGGTCCGGTTCGGTAACGGCTGCGCGAACCGCACCCACGCCGAAGATGAGGACCGGCAGGCAGAGCGGCAAGACCAGCACTGCGAGCAGCAAACCGCCCCGTGCCAGCGTCACCGTCAGCGCAGCGCCAGCAGCGCCGATGAAGGAGAGCGCCGGGGTCCCGACGGCGAGTGTCGCCATGGTGGCGAGCCAGGCATCTGCGGGCATCGAGAGGAAAAGTGCGAAGATCGGAGCGGCGAGCGTCACCGGCAGTCCCGTCGTCAGCCAATGGGCCAGCGCCTTCGCAAATACCTGAGCACCTAGCGGAACAGGGGCGAGCAGCATCTGATCCAGCGATCCGTCTTCGGCATCGTCACGGAACAGACGGTCCAGGCCGAGTAGGCTCGCGAGCAGCGCGCCGATCCACAAGGTTGCGCCGCCGATGGTGGCGAGCAACTGCTTGTCCGGCCCGATGGCGAAGGGCATGGCAACGACTACGGCGAGGTAAAATAACAGGACCGTTGCGCCGCTTCCGCCCTGACCGAGGGAAAGAGCGAGATCGCGCTTGAGAAGAGAGATCACGGGACGTCCGCGCTCCGCATGGCCGAGCTATCTATCGCCGCTTCGCTTGCCGGTCTCGATCCAAGGACAATTTCTGTAATCTGGTTCAATCCCAGCGGCACGTGTGTCGCGGCGATGATCATGCCATCGTCTTCCAGATGGGCCTGCATCAGTGCTGAGAATTGAGCCTGAGATTGTGCATCCAGCCCAGAGGTCGGTTCGTCCAGTAGCCATAATGGTCGGTAGCTTACCAGCAACCGCGCGATGGCAATCCGGCGGCGCTGGCCGGTGGAGAGATGGCCGAAGGGTACGTCCTGCAAGCCATCGAGCCCTACAAAATCCAGCGCTTCTGCAATGTCGAGATGTGGTCTGCCGCCAAAATCCTGCCAGAAGGAAAGGTTCTGCTCCACCGTGCGGGTTGGCTTCATGGCGTTATCAGGGCCGAGGAGGTGGCACATCTCCCGAAGAGGAACACCCACGACATCGGAGTCATGATCGATGACGGTCAACGTTCCGGCCTGCAACGGCAGGAAGCCTGCGATAGCACGCAGCAGGGTCGATTTGCCCGCGCCGTTCTCCCCCGTCACCACCAATGCCTCGCCGGTGGAGACGGCGAAAGAAAGGTTATCGAAGATGATGTCTTCGCCACGGGCAACGGCGATATCGTGAGCGCTTATCTGCATAGTCCTTTCCTATGCGGGCGCTTGTCGCACTGCAATCGCTGTCACTGCGGCAGGTAAATGAAGCCATGAGCGAGCGAATCACACGACAGGCGATGAAAGCTTTGCGGGCCGGGCGCAAAGCGGATGCCGTGGTGCTGCTGGAGCAGGCGGCTGCCGATGATCCCGTCGCTGCCAACCAGCTCGGCGCGATGTTCGAACATGGTGAACACGTCGCGCAGGACGATGCTCGGGCTCGCGAACTCTACCGCCACGCCGCCGACAAGGGCTTTGCGCTTGCCCAGTTCAATCTAGGCTTTTTGTTGCACATGGGCCGCGGGGGTGATGCCGATCGGGAGCGGGCGCGCCACTGGTATGGCAAAGCCGCCGATCAGGGCGAGCCGACAGCGCTGCTCAATCTCGGTATTCTGCTGGCGCGGGGTGAGGGCGGGCCGCGCGATGTCGCTGCAGGCTATGCGTTGTGGGAGCGGGCGGCCCAGGCCGGTGAGCCGATGGCCGCCTTCAATCTGGGCATGGTCCACGCGGGCGGACACGACGTGCCGGTGGATTTCGTCAAGGCGCTCGCGTGGTTCCGGAGAGCTTATACGATGGGCCACCCGCAGGCCGTCGCCGAATGCGCGAAGGTCAGGGGTGTGATGACGGCGGAAGAAATCGCAGCAGCCGATGCTCTAGCTTCGCACGATAAAGCACAGCGTGAGGCGCTGTCGTGATGGATCAGACCAGCGCTTTGCAGCACCTCACCTATCGCGAATTGCTTGCCAATCGCGCGAAGGCGCGGCGCGCCGTAAGCCGGGGCCGCAACCGCAGCGCGAGCCAACGCCTGTTGAGCGATATCGAAGCCGAACTCGACCGGCGACGCCAACGCAAGGCCGACCGTCTCTATAGCGGATTGCCGAGAATTGCGGCGCTGGACGACTAGCTGCGCATTCGTGCATGTGTGGGGTCATATGGGCAGGCTTCGATAATCGTCGCCTCGATTTCATCGCCCAGAAGATCGAGAGCAAGTTTCGTTCCGACTTCGCAATGGTTCGTGTCGATGAAGGCATATGCGAGGTTTTTACCGACCCGATATCCCCAATCGCCGGAGGTGATGGTTCCCACGATCTTGGCTTCAGCCATCACCGATGTCCCGCCCCAAGCTGGCGCATGGTCGCAATGCACTTCCAGCGACACGAGCTTGCGACTCGGTCCGGCTCCCTTGCGTTTCAGCAGCGCGTCGCGGCCGATGAACTCGCCTTTGTCGACGCGCACGAAACGGTCGAGGCCGGTCTCGTAAGGATCGAATTCCGTCAGCAGATCGGCCTTCCAGTGGAGGAAACTTTTTTCCATCCGCATGGAGTCCACGGCACGCGCGCCGAAGGGTTTCAAACCGTACCGTTCGCCCGCTTCCCACAGCGCTTTCCAAGCGGCGTAGAGGGATGCGTTGGGGACGTGGATTTCGTAAGCCAGTTCGCCAGAGAAGCTGACGCCCATCACCACGGCCGGCGCGTGACCGATGAAACACTCGCGTGCAGAGAGCCAAGGGAAGCTCTCCTTCGACCAGTCACCCCGCGTACAGGCCGAGAGCACATTGCGAGCGTTCGGGCCTGCCAGAACAAGAATGGTCATATCGTTCGTGAGGCTGCGCAGTTGCACATCTTCGTCGCTGCGCAAATGGGCGCGCAACCAATCCATATCGTGGCGGGTCGACGCGGCGGCGGAACCGTACCAGACGCGTGAAGCACCACGATCCGAGGCGGGCAGATTGATGATTGTGGCTTCCGCTTTGACCATGCCGAGGTGGTTCAGCAGATAGCCGAGCCCGACCCGCCCATCGCGCTTCGGAACCGCGCCGCAGATCATGCGGTCGAGGAAGGCGTGCCGGCCCTCGCCCGTGATCTCGATGCGGTTGAAACCGTTTACCTCAGCGATCCCGACATTGGTGGCGACATTGTTCACTTCCGCCGCCACCACGTCGAAAGCCTTGTCGAAGTGGAAGCTGTGGTTAGGATGAAAATCTGGTGACGGTTTGATGTAATCCACCCGCTCCCAGCCATCGACCACCGTGAACTCCGCGTCCATCTGTTCCCAAACCGGCGTCAGGGGCGTGGTTTTTGCGTTGCGTCCGGCCGGGCGATGCTCGTGGGGGAAGTGAAAGCGGAACTCGTTCTGATAATCCTCGATGGCTTTTAGCGATGTCAGCTCCACATTGGCATGGTCACCGAAGCGCCGTGGGTCGAGACACCACGTGTCGTAGCAGGCCTCTCCATGGACGATCTGCTGCGCCAGCAGCCAGCCATGACCACCACCTTCACCCAGACCGGCGCGCAGGCCGATGATGCAGAAGGCATTGCGCTTGCCGGGGATCGGTCCCACCAGCGGTGCACCGTCGATTGTGTATGTGATTGGCCCGTTGATCACCGTACGAATGCCGGTCTCCATCAACGCGGGCATGCGGGCGAAAGCGCCTTCCAGCACGTCCGTTACACGGTCGAGATCATCGGGGCACAGCGCGTTGGTAAAGTCGGGGTCGATGCCGTCCATGCCCCAGGTCCGGCACTCCTGCTCGTAAAAGCCCAGCAGCAGGCCGCCTTTCTCCTGTCGGCAGTAATAGTCGGAGATCGGGCAGCGCAGCAGCGGC
Source organism: Pseudomonadota bacterium (assembly GCA_039208305.1). Taxonomy (GTDB): domain Bacteria; phylum Pseudomonadota; class Alphaproteobacteria; order Rhizobiales; family Rhizobiaceae; genus Pseudahrensia. The sequence continues at coordinate 1,081 of JBCCRF010000201.1, read as the reverse complement.
ATCCTGTGACCGGCTTCCGCGATGGCTGGGATGTCTTCTGTTAGAAAATATTGATGCTCCATGGAGGCGACCGGATGGTGCACGCCCATCATTGCGCCGATTTCATTGACGCGGTAACCGCCCGCATTCACCACCACATCGCAATCGATATCGCCCTTGCTGGTGTGGACGGTCCAGGTGTCGTCCTTGTGCTGGGTCAAGCCCGTCACCGGCGTGTGGCGATAGACCTCCGCCCCGGCCTTGCGCGCTCGCCGCGCCAGCGCCTGGCACAGCTGCGCCGGATCGATATCACCGTCGAGCGGATCCCACAGTCCGCCGATCAGATTGTCAGTGGAGATCAGCGGGTGACGCCGCGCGCATTCTTCCGCGTCGATCACCTCGAAATGCACATCCATACCACGCGCCATTGAGGCGAAATGGCGGTAGCCCTGCATTTGCTCTTCTTTGTTTGCGAGGCGGATACCACCGTCGGCGTGGTGGTAGTTGATCGGGTAATCAGGGTCCTCTGCCAGCTCCTTGTAGAGCGCGATGGAATGGCTCTTCAGGCCGACCATCGTCTGGTTCATGCCGAAATTCGTCACCTGCGCAGCGGAGTGCCAGGTCGTGCCGGATGTCAGCTCATCGCGCTCCACCAGCACGACGTCGGTCCAACCCTCTTGCGTCAGGTGATAGAGCGTCGAACAGCCCGCGATGCCGCCCCCTATGACGACGCATTTCGTGCGTGATTTCATGTGGCTCGCCCCTCCCGATGCCGACCTCAGCGACGCAGCTTAACGCTGGACCGGGCGGCGAGCGCAAGCGGAAAGTTCAATCGCGGTGTTCCGGCTCGAGACCGGCGATGGAGCGGGCGAAGTCACGGGCTTCGAACGGCTCCAGATCGTCCACCTGCTCGCCGACGCCGATGAAATAGACGGGCAGTTGGTGCTTGGAGGCGAGGGACACCATGATGCCGCCACGGGCGGTGCCGTCGAGCTTGGTCATGACGAGGCCATTGACGCCCGCGACGTCTTTGAAAATCTCCACCTGGCTCACCGCACACCGTGCTGCTGACGCTGGACGCCACCACGGGCCAGAATGCGCT
>JBCCRF010000200.1:0-5331 GCA_039208305.1 Pseudomonadota bacterium | reverse complement strand
GTGAAGCCCTGGGTCTTCCAGAACCAAGCACGCTCAATTCAAAAGAAACGTTCCAAATATCTCTCGCCGTCCATGCCCATATCGCGGCTGCCCCATGCCGCCTTGCCGTCATGCAGCTTGACGATGTCCTCGGCGCAACCATCCAACCCAACATGCCCGGCACGACATCCGAACACCCGAACTGGCGGGTGAAACTGCCGGTGCCGCTGGAGAATTTGGCAGGTGACCCCGCCTTCGTGGCCCATGTAACCGTCATGCGTCAGGCTCGTTCCCGTGACTGAGTGAAGCTACACAGCCACCACCGTTGCAATCTGAACGCTGCATCCACGCCGATCCGAACGAAAGTCTTGGATTAAATTTCTGCCAGACCTCTTCTCAATCCGTCCATTTTGAATGACACTGAGCCGGTCAATTCATTCATACAGGCTCCCACATCGATGGAATATCCAGTTACCAGCGTTGGGAGCCGCTGGGGCACCCGAACAACTGCATTTGCTATCATCACCGTGATGGCCGTTGCGTTCACTGCAACGAATACGAGCCATCTTGCAGCTCAGCAGTCCGGCAATCAGCCGCCACCGAAGGTGATGGTGGCAAAGCCGCTGACAGAAGCCATTATCGATTTCGACTATTTCACCGGGCAGTTTCAGGCAGCGCAAAGCGTCATCATTCAAGCCCGCGTGCAGGGCTACATGCGCGAAATCCACTTTGAAGTAGGTGCGATGGTTAAAGAGGGCGATCTGCTGTTCAGCCTGGACCCACGCCCCTTTGAGGCCGAAGTCGCGCAGGCAAAAGCCAATCTTGCCCTCGCCAACGCTGCCCGTGAACTTGCACAGACGAACGAACGCCGGGCAACTGAACTGCTGCGTCGCCGAGTTGGTTCGCAATCCGATGCCGATACGCGCCAGGCGGAACTGGCACAGGCGGTTGCATCCGTTGGTGTGGCCCAAGCACAGGTGGAAGCTGCAGAGCTTAATCTCAGCTTCGCCAAGCTCACAGCGCCGATTTCCGGGCGCACGTCCTCCGTGCAGGTGGATAAGGGTAACCTGGTCACCACCAGCAGCCAGTTGACGACCATTGTCACCGTCGATCCCGTCGAGTTCGTCTTTCAGGCATCGGAGGCGCAATTCCTCACTTATCAGCGGCTGGCCCAGCAAGGGTCGCGACCATCGTCGCGCGAATTCGAAACGGAAGTCTCCGTGCGTCTCACCGGTGAAGATGATTGGAGCCGCAAGGGGCGCATGAGTTTCGTCGACAACAGGCTCGATCCTAACTCGGGTACCATTGAGGGCAGAGCGTTGTTCGACAATCCGGATGCGCTCCTGACGCCCGGTGTCTACGGGCGTCTCAGACTTCCAGCTTCGGGACGATACGATGCGGTCCTTATTCCGGATGCGGCAATCGCTTCCGATCAGGATCGGAAGATTGTCTACGTGGTCGGTGAACAGGGCATGGTAGAAGACCGCACAGTGCAGCTGGGCGAGTTGTTCGAAAACATGCGCGTCGTCCGCTCGGGACTTTCCGCCGACGAAACGATCGTGGTGGACGGATTGCTGCGGGTGCGCGCCAATGCGCCGGTGGACCCGATCGAGACCGAATTGGTGATCGATCGCAATCGAGGCAAGCCCGACGGTCCTGAATCAGCCGAACAGGAGGGCTGAACCCTTGCTGTCCCGTTTCTTCATCGACCGGCCGATCTTCGCGACCGTCCTGTCGGTTCTCATCGTGCTCATCGGTGCGATCTCCTACTTCTCGCTACCGGTCGCGCAATATCCGGAAATCGCACCCCCCACCGTGTCTGTGACCGCCAATTATCCCGGTGCGACAGCGGAAGTGGTGGCCGATACCGTCGCGAGCCCCATTGAGCAGCAAATCAACGGCGTGGAAGGCATGTTGTACATGCTGTCCCAGTCGACCGGTGACGGTCGGCTGACCATTTCCGTCACCTTTGAGCTCGGCACAGATCTCGATGAAGCGCAGGTGTTGGTGCAAAACCGCGTGTCCTTGGCGGAATCCAGATTGCCGGAAATCGTGCGCGCGCTTGGCGTGACAACGCGACAGAATTCGCCTGATCTGATGATGGTCATCCATCTCGTCTCACCTGACGATTCCCGCGACCGCCTCTATATCTCCAACTATGCGTCCACCCAGATCACAGACCGACTTACCCGCGTCGGTGGTGTTGGTCAGGTCACGATCTTTGGTGAGCGCGCCTATTCCATGCGCATTTGGCTCGACCCAAATCGCATGTCCGCGCGCAACCTGACCGCAGGCGAAGTCGTGAACGCGCTGCGGGCCAACAACCTGCAGGTGGCGGCAGGCACCATTAATCAGTCACCGGTTCCCGTGGTTGGGGCCTTCCGCCTGAATGTGGAGACCCGTGGACGGCTTACGGATCCAGAGGACTTTGCCAATGTCATTGTTCGTACCGGAGAGAATGGCGAGCAGGTGCGTGTGCGCGATATCGGTCGGGTGGAACTGGGCGCGCAGAGCTATTCCGGCAACGGGTTTCTCAACGGCCGCACGGCCATTCCCATCGGCATCTTCCAACGCCCTGGCTCCAACGCATTGGAGACATCGCAGCAGATTATCGATCTCATGGATGAGCTGGCCGAGAGTTTTCCGCCCGGTCTGGAACACCGCATCGTCTACAACCCGACCGAGTTCATTCAGGAGTCCGTCGACGCCGTTTTGACGACCATCTTCGAAGCTGTGGCATTGGTCATCTTGGTCATTGTCGTCTTCTTGCAGTCATGGCGCGCCGCAATCATCCCCATCGTTGCGATTCCGATCTCGCTAATCGGCACCTTCTTCGTGATGTCCGGCTTCGGCTTTTCGATCAACAATCTCACCTTGTTCGGTCTCGTGCTCGCGGTGGGAATCGTGGTGGACGATGCCATTGTGGTGGTGGAGAACATCGAACGGAAAATAGAAGAGGGCATGAGCCCGCGCGATGCTGCCGTGTCGTCGATGTACGAAGTCTCCGGCGCATTGATCGCCACCAGTTTTGTGTTGCTGGCGGTCTTCATTCCCACGGCCTTCATCACCGGCATCACCGGTCAATTCTTCCGCCAGTTTGCGGTGACAATCGCCACAGCAACTGTCTTGTCATCCATCGTCTCGCTGACACTTTCGCCGGCGATGGGCGCGCTGTTCCTGCAATCGAAGGAGGAGAAGCCTGCCTCCGGTATCTTCGGCAGATTATTTGCCGGTCTGACATGGCCGCTGCGGAAAGCCGGCGACGGTTTCAACTGGATGTTCGACCGTTTCACCGGCGGTTACGCGTGGCTCACCAAAGGCATGATTCGCCTGTCGCTGGTGGTGCTCGCTCTGTACGGCGGGTTGCTCTATCTCACCGGCCAGCAGTTCGCTGCGGCACCCCAAGGCTTCATCCCAGCACAGGACCAAGGTTACCTGATAGCCGCGGTATCCCTGCCCTCGGGCGCGTCTCTCGACCGCACCGAAGTGGTGATGCGGGAGATCGACGAAGTGTTGAGAGACGTCGATGGCATCAGCAACACGATCGCGATTTCCGGGCTCGACGGTGCAACGTTTACGCAATCGTCCAGCGCCGGCGTATTCTTTCTGACCCTCGACCCGTTCGACGAGCGGGCAGGCAATCTCGCACTCTCTGCCAACGCCATTCAGGGCCGGGCATTCGGCGCGGTGCAACAGATCATGCAGGCGCGCATCTTCGTCATCGCGCCGCCACCGGTTCGTGGTATCGGGTCACAGGGCGGCTGGAAACTCTACGTTCAGGATGCCCGTGGGAGAGGCCTGCCATCACTTGAAAGCGCACTGGCACAGGTGGTCGGCGCAGCGCGGCAACGTCCGGAGCTGGCCGGCGTCCGCACGCAATTCGACACGCGCACACCGTCATTGTTTGCAGAAATCGACCGTGTGAAGGCGCAGCAGATCGGCGTTCTGCCACAAGACCTCTACGAGACTTTGGAAGTCTATCTCGGCTCAGCCTTCGTCAACGATTTCAATTTCATCGGCCGCACATACCGTGTCACCGCGCAGGCTGATGGCGTCTATCGCGACACGCCTGGCGACATCATGCGGCTGAAAGCGCGGTCGCAGACCGGCACCATGGTTCCCCTCGGTTCCGTGGTGACGATAACCAACCAGACTGGTGCCTATCGCGTGCCGCGCTACAACCTGTTCGCCGCCGGGGCAATACAGGGTGCCACCCAACCGGGCTTCTCTACCGGCGAGGCAATCGCCGCTATGGAAGAGGTGTTGGACGAGAACCTGCCGCGCGGGTTTTCCTACGAATGGACCGAACTCGCCCTGCAGGAGAAGCTCTCAGGCAACACCGCGACCTACGCCTTCATTGCGGCTGTGGTCTTCGTGTTCCTGGTGCTGGCTGCACAATATGAAAGCTGGATGTTGCCGCTCGCGGTGGTTCTCATCGTGCCCATGTGCCTGCTGTCGTCTATCGTCGGCGTTGTCTGGTCCGGGTTGGACGTCAACACTTTGGTCCAGATAGGACTGGTAGTCCTTGTGGGGTTGGCGTCGAAAAACGCCATTCTCATCGTCGAGTTCGCCAGACAGGCCGAGAGTGAGGGTCTGTCCATCGCCGACGCCGCCAAAGAGGCGGCGCGCCTGCGTCTGCGCCCCATCATCATGACGTCCTTCGCCTTCATCCTCGGCGTGGTGCCGCTGATGCTCGCCACCGGCCCGGGCTCGGAAATGCGCCAGTCGCTCGGCACATCCGTGTTCTTCGGCATGTTGGGCGTGACCATCTTCGGCCTACTCTTCACCCCCGTATTCTACGTCGTCTGCCGCATCATCGGCGAGAAAACGAGACAATTGCTCGGACGAGGAAGTGGTGAAAAGAAAGAGCTCGCCCTGCCATGGAAGCGCAGTTGAGCGCTAAACAAAAACAAAATGGCGCACCCGAAAGGATTCGAACCTCTGACCCCCAGATTCGTAGTCTGGTGCTCTATCCAGCTGAGCTACGGGTGCGCGTCGTCGCTATGAGAACCTGAGCTCCCACCGAACCAGAGGGTGAGTAACGCGCAGGCGACGGGAATGCAAGGCGGTTTTGCAGCCAAAATGCGTTATTAGAAATACCCGCTTAAGGGACGGGCATCCTCCTTTTGGGCAAGCGCGAGAACCGTTCTCAGCAGGTGCTTAAGGGTGTCAGTTTAAGAGAGAACGACAACCTTCGATCCGGTTGGGACGCGATTGTAGAGATCAATCACGTCCTGATTCATCAAGCGGATGCATCCTGACGACGCTGCGGTGCCGATGGAGTTCCACTGCGGTGTGCCGTGCAGGCGGTACAGCGTATCTTGGCCGTTTGCCACCAGATACAAAGCACGG
>JBCCRF010000199.1:0-5448 GCA_039208305.1 Pseudomonadota bacterium | reverse complement strand
TCGACGACTGGGACGCCGTGGTCGAATGCTACGTGGCTTCGGGTCGTCGACACGAGGCCTTGGAAATCATCGATCGACAAAAGCCGACGGCGACACTTTTGTGCGCTCTGGGTGACCTGAATCGCGACGAGGCGTCTTACGAGGCCGCTTGGAAAATGAGCCACCAACGATCTTACAGAGCCGCTCGTTCTCTCGGAAAGCGATGCGCCGAAAGATGCCAAGGTTCTCTCGAAACCCTTCCACTTGCGCGATCTCGTCAACGAGGTGGAGAAGATGCTTGCGGCGTGAATCGGTGCGCTCGCCAACTATCGTTTCGGCAAGATCGACAACCAATCCGGCTTGACGGCCAACGCCATTCATGGTCTAGGACGCACCGCTGGCGCAGAGCGCTCAGTGTCCCGAACCCCGGAGTTCCGGGCCGTTCATGGTAACGGGCGATTAGCTCAGCGGGAGAGCACTACATTGACATTGTAGGGGTCACTGGTTCAATCCCAGTATCGCCCACCATCCCATTTGCGACATGGCTATTGCGGTTGCTTGACCAGGTCGACTGGCGATCAACGACGCTTTTTCGTCTTAGTTTCCGATAATCGGGTCCCAATTTTGGAAGATGCGGTGCCTTGAAACAGTTGGGCAAATCGACCCTCGGTCACGTCATGTGTCTCAAACGGTCTCATTATTTCAAATCGCGATACGGTTAGGTGATTTATTTCGCCTTAACCCCTGACTCTGTCGATTCTGGCACCCCTGTCGAATTGACACATGCGCGACATGCTGCCTAGCCTTCTTCCCGCAAAGCCGATGCTGACAAACACCTTTGTGGTGAGCGGCATCGAACGTATCATCCGATGATGAACCCCCGGGAGAACTCAATGAAAACCATTCTTAAATCCGTGCTGGCTGCAAGCGTCGTTGCTCTTTCCGCAACCACCGCCATGGCTGACGCGCACCTGAAAGAACTGACCGTCGCCTACTTCCTCGAGTGGCCGACCCCCAACCAGTACGCACAAGCCAACAAAATCTATGAAAAAGAGCTCGGCATTCCCGTCAAATGGGTGTCCTTTGACGCCGGTACGGCCATGTCCGCTGCCATGGCATCGGGCGATGTGCAGATCTCCTTTTCGCAGGGCGTGACGCCGTTCCTTGTCGCTACCGCTGCTGGTCAGGACCTGCAGGTCGTCGATGTTGCTGTGTCCTACTCCGACAACGACAACTGCGTCGTGCGTTCCGAGTTGGAAGTCACGAAAGACAATGCTGCCGAAAAGCTTAAGGGTAAAAAAGTCGCTGTGCCGCTCGGCACCGCTGCTCACTCTGGTTTCCTTGCCCAGATTAAATACCTCGGGATCAACGAAGCTGACCTGAACATCGTCGACATGTCGCCGTCCGATTCGTCCGCTGCTTTCGCACAGCCCAACACCGATCTCGCCATGGCCTGCGGCTGGGGCGGTTCACTGCGCAAGATGAAAGAGCACGGCAACCCGATCATCGAAGGCGCTGAAAAAGAAAGCGTCGTCGGCAAAGTGTTCGACGTGACGTCCGTTCCGGCTTCCTTTGCTGAAGAAAATGCCGAGCTTCTGGCCAAGTTCCTGAAGGTGACCGCCGACATGAACGCACAGTATGCCAAAGACTCCGGCCCGATGATGGAGTCCATCTCGAAAGCAGCTGGTATGGACATGGATGCAACGAAAGCCGTTATCGGTACCTTCGTGTTCCCGACCGTTGAGACGCAGCTGTCCGAAGAGTGGATGGGTGGTGGTGTTGCCGAATACCTGACCGCAAGCGCGGCTTCTTTGGAAGCCGATGGCAAAATCAAAGCGCTGCCGGACTACTCAGCACTGGTCAATTCCGGTCCGCTGAAAGCAGCCGCCGGCATGTAAGCCAGCCTGGTGTTGACAACGGGCGTGGCGATTTCCGTCGCCGCGCCCTTTTCGTTCCGGGGTGGGGAACACGGCTCTGGCCGACATACCATCCGCTAATTCTGAAGGACCAGGTGGGAGATTTCGCCATGTCCGGGCTTGTGATCGACGATGTTTCCATGACCTTCGAACTGCCGGCTGGCGGTTCTGTTCAGGCGCTGAAGAATGTCAGCCTGAACATCAAGGAAGGCGAACTGCTCTCGGTGCTTGGCCCATCAGGCTGCGGAAAGACGACCCTTCTCAACATCCTTGCGGGTTTCCTTGCACCCACCGGTGGTGAGATCCGGTTGAACGATCACCGCGTCACCGGTCCGAATTCCGAGCGCGGCATGGTCTTCCAGCAAGGCGCGCTGTTCGAGTGGATGAACGTGTCGAAGAATATCGGCTTCGGTCCCTCGATGAAGGGCACCCCGCAGAGCGAAATCGATAAGCGCGTTACCGAACTGCTAGGCATTGTCGGCCTGCAGGACTTCGGTGAGAAGATGATTTACGAACTTTCCGGCGGCATGCAGCAGCGCGTGGCACTGGCCCGCTGCCTGTGCAACGACCCGGACGTAATCCTGATGGACGAGCCGCTCGGCGCGCTCGACGCTCTCACCCGCGAGAAGATGCAAAGCCTCGTGCTCGATATATGGAAGAAAACCGGCAAGACCATCATTCTTATCACCCACTCGGTGGAAGAGGCGCTGCTGCTGGGCGAACGTTTGTTGGTCATGGCCCCGCGACCAGGGCGCATCCACAAAGAATACAGACTGCCGTTCGCTGAAATGGGTGTGGGCGCCGACCTTCGAGAGGTCAAGCGCGCACCGGAATTCGGACCGACCCGTGATGAAATCCTCTCAATGATTTGGGACATGGAAGAGGAAATCATGGGCCGCACGGAAAGCGCGTAGGCGGGCGAGGGGGACAAGATCATGGGTGCAGAACTGCTCGATACACTATGGGTCACCGTCAAAATGGTCGGTGGCATCTTCATTATTTTCGCGATCTTCCTCGCCGTCAGCGCGGTGGTTTTCTTTCTGTGGAACCTGTTTCAGGGCAACAAGAAGGACGATCAGGGCTATACCAGCCTTAAGACGGTCACCTTCGGCGATGAAAGCGCGGTCACGGCCAACCGGCTGGCCTCCGTCGCCGGTGTCATCACAGTCTTTCTGATCTGGGGTGTTGCTACAGGGTCCGCGTTGCTGCCCTTCAGCCTGCCGAAACCCTTCACCGGCACGACGTCCTTCGAATACACGGCGACGAACGGGGCGGGTCAGATCGCCACCGGCAACGTGGCCGTCAACGTTTTCGTTTTCGGCTCTGAAGACAGCGCACCACCCGAACCGGCTGCAAATACGGCGGGCAGCTTCGTGCAGAACGACTCCGTCGCTGTCCCGGAACGTCGCCGCAAAATTGTGCGCGTGCAGCGCAATGACGAAGGCGGCGGAGAAGACGGTTACCGCGTCACCGAGGTCAACGGTCAACCCATCGAACCGGGTGATTCAGTCCCTTTCGAGGGTGGCGAAGTCGCCATGCTGAGTTCTGGCTCATTGCAGGTCCGCCCCGATGAAGGCATGACCATGGAGGCGCTGTACCTGCCTCCGCCGGAGCAGGTTTGGACGCGCTTTCTCGATCTCAACGCCAACGGCTATCAGGGCGTCGGCCTATGGGAAAACGTCATGTGGTCTCTTGTCCGCGTGGTGATCGGTTTCTTCCTTGGCTGCCTCTTCGGGATTCCGCTCGGCTTCGCCATGGGCCTTAATTCTTGGCTGAGAGGCTGGTTCGATCCGATCGTCGAATTCATGCGCCCTGTGCCGCCGCTGGCGCTCATCCCGCTGGTCATCATTTGGTTTGGTATCGGTGAGCAGGGCAAGGTCTCCTTGCTGTTTCTGGCCGCACTGTGGATCATGACCATTGGTGCCCGCGCCGGCGTATCCGGCGTGAATATTTCGAAGGTTCACGCCGCCTATTCGCTGGGCGCGTCGAAGACACAGATCCTCAGCAAGGTCATTCTTCCCAACTCCCTGCCGGAAATCTTCACGGCGGCCCGCGTCGCTATGGGTGTCTGCTGGGGTACCGTGGTGGCTGCCGAACTGGTGGCGGCCGAGAAGGGCGCTGGTAAGATGATCATCGCTGCGTCCAAATTCCAGCTCACCGATATCGTCATCATCGGCATCATTATCATTGGCGTGATCGGTTACGGCATCGACGTTCTGATGCGTGTTGCCGAGAACAAATTGGTGCCGTGGAAGGGCCGCGGCTGATCCAGCAAAAAACAAAGCCATCTGCGACGTCTTCTCCTAAAGAAGGCGCGCATTTGGCTTGCAGCGGCCCGTGTTGCGGGTTCATGGTCGCTGCGATTTCCACGCGGTGCGAACACTAGGTTCCAGAAGCCGCAGCGCTCACGATCCTGATGGAGAAACTCGTGATCTTAAAGACAGGCCTTGCCGCAATCGTCGCAGCCGCAGCAATTTCGACGTCAGCTTTCGCTGCCGATGTCACCCTCAAGCTGCACCAGTTCCTGCCACCGCAGTCGGTGGTTCCGAGCCAAATTCTCGACGTTTGGGCCGACAAAGTGGAGGCCGATTCCGGCAACACCATCATGGTAGAGCGCTACCCGTCCATGCAGCTTGGCGGCAAACCGCCGGAGCTGATCGACCAGGCCATCGACGGCGTTGTCGACATCGTATGGACGGTGGTGGGTTACACGCCGGGCCGTTTCCCGCGCACCGAGGTGTTCGAACTACCCTTCATGCTTACAAACGCGGAAGACACATCCTGCGCTTTCTCGAAGATGTTCGACAAGCACATGAAGGACACCGAGTTTCAGAACCTGAAGGTCATCGGCACCTGGGTGCATGGCCCGGGCGTCATTCATTCCAACCGCCCGGTGCGGAAAGTTGCCGACATGAAGGGTCTGAAGGTGCGCGGCGCTTCCCGCACCATCACTTCTATGCTTAGCGAGCTCGGCGCGACGTCGGTTGGGATGCCAGTGCCCGCCGTGCCAGAAGCGTTGTCGAAGGGCGTCATCGACGCCACGACAATTCCATGGGAAGTGACCGGCGCGTTGAAGGTGCCCGAATTGGTCACGAACCATACCGAGTTCGGCGACCAAGCGCTCTACACGCTGACTTTCGTTCTCGCGATGAACAAAGTGAAATACGACAGCCTGTCCGACGAGATGAAAGCCGTCATTGACGCCAATTCCGGCCTGTCCTTTTCCCAATTCGCAGGCCGCGTACAGCAGGCTGCCGATGCTCCCAACCGCAAAGCGGCGGAAGATGCGGGCAACACGATCATCACGCTGACGGACGAGCAGATCGCTGAATGGAAGACAGCAGCTGAACCGACCGTTGCCGGATGGATCGAAGATGTGAAGGCTCGGGGTGTCGATGGGCAAGCCTTGTTTGATGAGGCCAAAGCCACCATCACCGCTTGCGCCTCAGAACTGCGTTCGACTTTTGCCAACTGAACTCACTGCCGCGCGGGCCAACACCGGCATATCCTTCTCAGAAGCCGAAGGCGGACCGACGCATGGCACAAATCGATC
>JBCCRF010000198.1:0-5458 GCA_039208305.1 Pseudomonadota bacterium | reverse complement strand
TTTAAGCCCCCGCCACGCCGCGCAGCGAGGACGACAAACAGAAAAAGTGCCGTGGTCGGCCAACAGCGCCAACCACGGCAATCCCGCTTAGTTTTTGTCCTTGTCGACCAGCTGGTTCGATTTAATCCACGGCATCATGCCGCGCAGCTTTTCGCCGACTTCTTCGATCTGGTGATTATCATTCATGCGGCGCGTGCCTTTGAAGCGTGCGGCGCCGGAATGCCATTCCTGCATCCACTCGGAAGTGAAGCGGCCAGTCTGAATATCCTTCAGCACCCGGCGCATCTCATCTTTGGTCTCAGACGTGATGATGCGCGGACCTGAGACGTATTCACCCCACTCTGCGGTGTTGGAGATGGAGTAGTTCATGTTGGCGATGCCGCCTTCGTAAATCAGGTCTACGATCAGCTTCACTTCGTGCAGACACTCGAAATAGGCCATTTCCGGCGCATAACCGGCTTCTACCAGCACTTCGAAACCGGCGCGGATCAGTTCGACGAGACCGCCGCAAAGGACGACCTGTTCACCGAACAGGTCGGTTTCGCACTCTTCCTGGAAGGTCGTTTCGATGACACCGGAGCGACCGCCGCCAACGCCGCAAGCGTAGGACAGCGCAAGATCATGGGCATTGCCGGAGGCATCCTGATGAATGGCGATCAGGCACGGCACACCGCCGCCCTTCTGATACTCACCGCGCACAGTGTGGCCGGGGCCTTTGGGTGCGATCATCACCACGTCGATACCGGAGCCCGGCTCAATCAGGTTAAAATGGACGTTCAGGCCGTGAGCGAAAGCGATAGCGGAGCTATCACGGATGTTGGCTGCAATCGAGTCTTTCCAGATACCAGCCTGCAGTTCGTCGGGAGCGGCCATCATAATCAAGTCCGCCACTTTGGAAGCGTCAGCAACGGACATGACCTCAAAGCCATCGGCCTCTGCCTTCTTGGCTGTGGGGGAACCTTCACGCAGCGCGATGACGATATCGCCCGCGCCAGAGTCTTTCAGGTTCATCGCGTGCGCGCGGCCCTGCGAGCCATAGCCCACGATGCAGACCTTCTTGGATTTGATCAGATTTAAGTCCGCATCGCGGTCGTAATAAACGCGCATGGCGCATCCCCTTGGATTTGTTGGGCCAGATGGTCTGGTGAGATGGAAAACACCCGTGGCCGTCCGCCACAGTTCGGCGGTGGTTTAGCGGCGGTGCGCGTTAAAGGCAACGAATGCAGCTGCTTCAGTGTCCGCAGGCACTCAAAAAACGCTGGACGGTGGTCGCCATCCCGAATTCCAACGCATCTGCTGTCAAACCGTGACCGATTGAGACTTCCAGCAAATCAGGAACGCGCTTCGCAAGGGGCGGCAGATTGGCAACTGTCAGGTCATGTCCCGCATGGGTACCAAGCCCCGCCTCGCGCGCAACATCCGCGGTTGCTTGTAGCGCATCCAACTCGCGCTCTGCGGCGCTAGCGCTGTCGTAGGTCGCGGCGTATGGACCGGTGTAAAGCTCCACCCGATCGGCACCTGTGTCAGCGGCCCATTTCACACCCTCTGGGTCAGCATCTGCAAACAACGCAACACGAAAGCCGTTCGACTTCAGCCGCGCCACGATGGGTACAAGCATGTTGTGACTGCTCTTGAAATCCCATCCATGATCTGAGGTCGCCTGGGCGGGATCGTCTGGAACGAGCGTCACCTGCTCCGGGTCATTTGCCTCACACAGATCAAGAAACTCGTCAGTCGGATAGCCTTCGATATTGAACTCCGCCTTGGGAAATTCGTCGTCGAGCAGCGCACGCAGGTCTGGCAGATCGGTAAAGCGAATGTGGCGCTCGTCCGGACGTGGATGCACCGTCAATCCGTGAGCCCCGTTCTCCAGCGCGACGCGTCCCATGCCGATCACTGATGGCCAGGGAAGATCGCGACGATTGCGCAACTGCGCGATTGCGTTGAGATTGACGGATAAAGCTGCTGGCATCATCGACCACCTAAAACCATTGTTCATCGATCCCTAACGCCGCTGATAGGCACCTGCAAACATCTCGCATTCATTGCCCATGACCATGACCGACAACGCGCCAGACATACCGCCGGCTATCGCTCTGGCAACGCCATTCACGATTGGGCTGAAGCCGATCGATACTGCACCTTGGCTGGTGATGGACGAGGATGTCGATCCGTTCCGCGCAGAGAAACGCGCCCTCTACGCAGCCTGTTTCGATGAGGTGAACATGGCGCACACCGATACGCTGGACGCGCAGATAGAAGCGTTTCAACTTGTTAGAGAAGCCTTGAAACGGACTCCGGCAAGCCCTTGGCAATTCAACGGAAATTTCGCCGTGCATCGGAACACCGGCGAACGCATCGAATTCGATGGTCAACATCCGATTGCAACCGCAGCGCTTCTCATCCCAGATGATGTTCTGCTTATGCGCCGGTTAGACGATGGCTGGCGGCTCGTTGCCGGGTCACTCGCCTTTCCTTCATCTTGGACATTGAGAGAGAAGTTCGACAAGACAATGGAACGCATACACCGCCCGGTACCGATAGATGACAGGATGCACCAACGGATCACGCGAATTTTCGACATGTTGCGGGCCGAGGCGCCTCTCTGGCGAACCAACTGGTCACTCGACCCGCATTACAATCTGCGCGAGGAGAAGAGCGAGAGCGACGATGCGGATAAGGGCTTGCCGCCCGGTGGGCAGGCTTTCCTTCGAACAGAGTTGCAGACGCTGCACAAGTTACCGGTCTCAGGCGACATACTCTTCACCGTGCGCACGAAGTTGCAGCAACTGGAGCTTCTGTCGCGGACGCACAAAGGCCGCGCAAATCTCGCGCTACTGTACGAGCAATTCAAGGCGATGGACGGCGATCAGCGTAGCTATAAGGGTTTGACGAAGGATGCGCAGCAACTGATCGTCTGGCTGCAGAAACATGTCAGGGAAGCCGCATGAGCATGACCGAAAAGACACTCGACGAGACCGTGCTGCGCAGTTGGATCGGCAGAACCGAAGAGGCGAGCGATACAATCCACCCGCAATCGGCCCGGCTGATGCAAGCCACGCTGGACCGCGAGCCAGTGCTGAAGGAAGGCGATGAACTGCCGCTCAGCTGGCACCGTTTTTACTTCCCAACCATGGCGCGCAGGAGCGCCTTAGGCCGTGATGGGCACAGCGCCATGGGAGAATTTCTGCCACCGGTCGCTCTGCCCCGGCGCATGTGGGCGGGCGGGCGTTTCCGCGTCGAACGTCCTGTTCTGTTCGGCGAGACGATCCAGCGAGTGTCCACCATCAAGAACGTCGTCATGAAGGATGGCCGCACCGGCCCGCTTTGTTTCGTCACCGTGCTGCACGATCATCACGGACCGGAGGGCGATCTGCGGTTCAGCGAGGAGCAGGATCTTGTCTTTCGGGAAGATCCGTCACCCGACCAGCCCAAGCCGCAGCCAACCGAACCACCGAGCGACGCTGGGGTAAGCGAGACGGTTACCCCCTCACCGGTGATGCTGTTTCGCTACTCGGCGCTGACGTTCAACAGCCATCGCATTCACTACGACGTTGATTATTGCCGCGATGTAGAGGGCTATCCAGGGCTCGTATTCCACGGCCCGCTGACAGCAACGCTGCTAATCGACCTCGCCGAGCGGCAGAACCCCAGTCGCAGCATCGCCAATTTCGATTATCGCGCTATCTCACCGCTTTACGACACCGCACCCTTTACCATTCACTGGAACGGGACGGACACCGTATGGGCCAAGAACCCGGATAGCGCATTGGCGATGAAGGGGATGGTCGGCTTCGCCTAGGTGACGATTGTGATGCGATCAGCTGCGCGTGTAATCGCCGTATAAAGCCACCGCTGGGAGTGCTCGCGAAAGGCGTAGCTTTCGTCGAACAGATAGACATCGTCCCATTGCGAGCCTTGCGACTTGTGGACCGTCAGCGCGTAGCCGTAGTCGAAATCATCGTAGCGCCGCTTCATCTGCCAAGGCAGTTCTGTCTCCGGGTCTTCAAATGCCGCCTTGAGCACCTTGATGCGTGCAGACTGACGCTCCATCCCGTCATCTTCGGAACTGATGAGCAGATTCATGAACGCTTTCGCCGTTTGAGGCGCACTCTTCACCGTCCAGAGTGAGCCGTTGAGCAGCCCTTTCGTCGGGTCGTTTCGCAACGCCACCAGCTTGTCGCCGGAGGCTGGCAGCGGACCCTGAAAATCCTTCAGATCGCGCAAGCGCTGGTTGTAACGCCGTCGCGTGCGATTGGTGCCCACCAGCACCTGATCCGCCGCGAGCACCTCGCCCTGCTCCACCTCCGCCTTGCGGATGACCTTGCTGTCGCCATAGGTGCCATAATCAATCGGCTCCCCGTTGCGCGCCTTCGCCGCCAGATCAATGATCGGGTTATCTCGCGCTTGGCGGTGTATTGTCTCTAGCAGCACATCCGGCTCATGGTCAGTGAAGAACCCTCCACCGGAGACCGGCGGCAACTGCCCTGGATCGCCCAGAACAAGAACCGGCGTACCGAAGGACAGCAGATCGCTGCCTAACTGCTCATCCACCATGGAGCATTCGTCGATCACGACGAGTGATGCATTCGCGACCGGGCTCTGTCGGTTCAGGCTAAACAGAGGCGTCATGTTCGCCTTGCCCGTGTCGTCGTCCTCAACCAGTTCCTCGCCACGCGGGCGGTAGATCAACGAATGGATGGTGCTCGCCTTCTTCGCACCACGCGAGCGTAGGACCAGCGCCGCCTTGCCGGTGAAGGCGGCAAACAACACATCGCCGTCCACGCCTTCCGCCAAGTGGCGGGCCAGTGTCGTTTTGCCGGTGCCGGCGAAACCGAACAGGCGGAAGACCTGCGGAAAGCCCTGTTTCAACCATTTGTCGACGGCGATCAGCGCCGCGTCCTGTTCGGGAGAAAACTGCAAGGAACACGCCCCGCCTTCGATATGCCTCAAGCCGCTTGTGCCGGTTCAGAGCCCGAAACACAAGGTGAACAAATACGCGCGGTGCTCACGCGAACAGGATCGGTGCGCTGTCCCAGATCAGCTTCGCGCCGATAACGCCGAGTGCCACGAAAATCAGCTTTGTGAACACATCTGCGGAGACGCGGCTGTTCAGCCAGAAACCGATGGCGATGCCCACCACCATGAACGGCGCGAGTTGCATAGAGACCGACAGGTTGGACGCTGACAGCTGACCCAGCCAGAAATAGGGAATGAGCTTCATCGCGTTGATACGGGCCATCAGATAGGAATTCGTGCCCACGAACTCCTTCGGCGGCAGGTTTTCCGACAACAGAACCATCTTAACCGGCGGGCTGCCAGCATGGGCGACGAAGCTGGTAAAGCCGCCCATGGCACCAAGGATCGCTGTCAGCCAGTTCGGCAGACCTTCGGTAGCGACCTTGTTCAGGACGTGCTGGGTCAGGCGGTGCGCGATGAAGATAAAGCACAAAATGCC
>JBCCRF010000197.1:0-5510 GCA_039208305.1 Pseudomonadota bacterium | reverse complement strand
GACCCGCGCTGCAAGGTCTATATCACCATGGTGAAGACCGGCGGCGATGACGACCCGAAGCACAAGCAGCATTCCATGGTCGTCGTGCCTGCCGACACGCCGGGCATCGAGATCCTGCGTCCGATGCACGTCTTCTCCATGGATGACGCGCCCCACGGCCACATGCACATGCGCTTCACCGACGTGCGCGTGCCGATGGATGCGATGCTGCTGGGCGAAGGGCGTGGTTTCGAAATCGCACAGGGCCGCCTCGGCCCTGGTCGTATCCACCATTGCATGCGCGCCATTGGCCAGGCGGAACTGGCACTGGAACTGATGTGCAAGCGCTCCGTTTCCCGTGAAGCCTTCGGGCAGCCCATCGCGAAACTGGGAGCGAATTTCGACATCATCGCCAATGCCCGCATGGAGATCGAACAGGCTCGCCTGCTCTGCCTCAAGGCGGCATGGATGATGGACCAGGGCGATGCCCGCGCGGCAGCTCCATGGATCAGCCAGATCAAGGTGGCCGCACCGCTGGTGGCGCTGAAAGTCACCGACGACGCCATGCAGATGTTCGGCGGCCTCGGCATCAGCCAGGACACGCCACTGGCCCGCCAATGGATGCACCTGCGCACCCTACGCTTCGCCGACGGCCCCGACGCCGTCCACCGCCGCCAGATCGCGAGGGCGGAATTGAGACCTTATACGCAAAGGAAGATGGCTTGATCATACGAGCAGCCATTGCGGTGTGTATCGTGTTTGCTGCCATGCACCCTGCCCGCGCGCAGGAACAAGCTGTAGTGAATGCGCTGAACTTTCAGTTGGTCAACATCGAATGCGCTAGCATGCTGACGGTTATGAACCGTTTCGGCGAGAGCGCTTCCATGTCGAACGCCGCCTACGAGGCTCTGTCAAAACAATTCGAGGCTCTGCACCGCGACTACATAGCAGGTGAGTATAGTGAGGCGTTCAGGCAACAACTTCAGACGATCGCGCATATTTCGCGTAACCGTAGCCCGCAGTTTTCGCTTGGACGGTTTTGGCACAATAGCGAACTGGCGATCTTTCGATCACTGAACGTTGGCGCGGATTCCTCTACAAGTGAAGTTGCACAACGAAAATTTATCGGATTGAAATGCGAAGAACGATTGGAACAAATCAAATGAAAGCCCTCCTCCTCAAGAACCACGGCTACACCCGCGAGCAACCGGACAGCACGGTGCTGTCGGACATGACGCCCTTCGTTGAGATGGGGGAGATCGACGAGCCGGAGCCAGGCGAGGGTGAGGTGAAGGTCGAGGTGTCACTCGCCTCGGTGAACCCGTCCGACGAGATGTTTATTCAGGGCCTCTACGGCCAGCCGCGGGTGCAGGGGAACGTCGCCGGATTCGAGGGGGTCGGAAAGGTCGTCGCCTCCGGCGGCGGGCACTATGCGGACGGTCTGGTGGGCCAGCGCGTGGCGGTCGTTGCCAAGCCCGGTCGGCCCGGAACCTGGGGCAAATATGCCATAGGCGAAGCAACCACCTGCATTCCGCTGATAGACGGCGTACGCGACGAAGACGGCGCCGCCATGGTGGTGAACCCGCTCACGGCGCTTGCCATGTTCGACATCGTCACGAAATCGGATTCGAAGAGCTTTATCCTCTCCGCCGCAGCATCGCAGCTTTGCAAGCTGATGATGAACGTCGCGCAGGAGGAGGGCTACGCACCCATCGCGCTGGTGCGCCGTGACGAGCAGTTCGACTTGATGAAGGAAAACGGCGCGGCTCATGTGCTGAACGTCAAGAGCGACACGTTCCTTGGGGATTTCGCGAAGATCAGCCGTGCCGAGAAGCCGCGCATCTTCCTTGACGCCGTCGCGGACCAGACCTCCGCCGATATCCACGACGCCATGCCCAACCGGGCGCGCTGGATCATCTATGGCAAATTGTCGGAAGAACTGCCCACCATCAAACAGCCCGGCGCGATGATCTTCCAGTCGAAGGTGATCGAAGGCTTCTGGCTCACCCGCTGGATGCAGGACAGCGACATGGCAACCAAAATGGGCGCCATCCAGCAGGCCCAACAGCGCTTTGCATCCGGCGAGTGGAAGACGGACGTAACAGCAATCGTGCCGCTAGATGAGGCCATCGACCGCGTGCCCGAGGAACTCGCGAAGCCGAACGGCAAGGTGTTCATCAAGCCGTAAACAAACGGCTTTCGCGCTTGTGCTAGCCTGCCACTGCCTTAAAGTGCGGGCGGGCACGGGGCGATGCCTGACGGGTTGGGGAGAACCTGTTGACCGATTTTCTGCAACTGATCGTGAGCGGCTTTGCCAATGGCTGTGTCTACGGCCTGATCGCGCTCGGTTTCGTGTTGATCTACAAGGCGACAGAGGCGGTTAATTTCGCCCAAGGCGATTTCATGATGATCGGCGCGTTTCTGTGCGTCGGCTTCGCCAACCAACAGTTTCTCGGCCTACCCTTCTGGCTCGCGGTCCCGCTGGCCATCATCGTGCTAGCGTTGTTAAGCGGCATTTTCGACGCGACGATCCTGCGCCAGATGGCGGGAGAGTCGCAAGTTTCTGTGGTGATCCTGACCATCGCGCTCGGCTTCGTGTTGCGCTTTGCGGCAGGCACGATCTGGGGGCATGAACCGGTCTCGCTGGAGACGCCGTTCGCAGGCGCGGATATTCAGTTCGCGGGTTTGGTGCTGGGCGTGGACGAGGTCGCGACGATCATCGTCACGCTGCTGCTGACCGCCCTGCTCTACCTGTTCTTCTCCAAGACCAAACTCGGCCTCGCCATGCAGGCAGCGTCGCAGAACATGCTGGCCGCCTACTACATGGGCGTGCCGGTGAAACGGGTGCAGACGCTGGTGTGGATGCTAGCGGGAGCGGTCGCAGCTGTGGCAGGCGTGCTGTTCGCCGCACGAGGTGCTATCGACCCGTCTGCCGGTCTGCTCGGAATCAAGGCCTTCGCAGCGGCT
The DNA here is from genome assembly GCA_039208305.1 of Pseudomonadota bacterium. Classification (GTDB taxonomy): domain Bacteria; phylum Pseudomonadota; class Alphaproteobacteria; order Rhizobiales; family Rhizobiaceae; genus Pseudahrensia. Next base: position 2,564 of record JBCCRF010000197.1, on the reverse strand, counting down.
GCCATCGGGGGTTTCGGCTCCCTGCCAGGCGCCTTCGTGGGTGGTTTGATCGTCGGTCTCGTGGAGCCGATCGCGGCCCGTTACGGCCCGGCGGGCGTCGCACAGATCGCGCCTTATGCGATCCTCCTCATCGTGCTGGCGGTGCGGCCCGGCGGGCTATTCTCGCAGACCCAGGCCAAGAAGGTCTGAGCCGATGCGCACGCTGTTCAAGACCTCCTACGACACCGATATCGACTGGTTCTCGCACCCGGCGAAACTCGGCTGGTACCTCGTTCTGCTGGCCGCGATGCTCGCGCTGCCGCTCTACTTCCTGTGGCAAAACGACAGCTACCTGCTTGGCGAGGTCACCAGCGTCTTGATCTTCGCCATTGCGGGCCTCGGCCTCATGCTGCTTACCGGGCAGACGGGCCTTGCCAGCCTCGGCCATGCCGCCTTCATGGCCATCGGCTGCTACGCCAATGTCCTGCTGCTGAATGCGGGCCTGCCATGGCTGATCGCTTTCCCACTGGCGGGTCTGATCGCGGGTGCGCTCGGCACGCTGATCGCCTTTCCCGTGATGCGTCTGCACGGCGTTTATCTTGCGCTCGCCACGCTCGCCCTCTCCGTGCTGATGGTGGATTTCATCGTGCTGGGCGAGGCCTTTACCGGCGGTGTCGCGGGCATCGCCGTGCCGGATATTTCCCTCTTCGGTTTCACCGTGAACCGATATGCGAACCCATACGCCTTCTACTATGTGGTTCTGGCGGTCTGCCTCATCACAGTCACGATCTACCGCAACATCCTGCGCTCGCCCACCGGGCGCAGCTTTGCCGCTATACGCGACAGTGAAATTTCCGCCCGCGCCATGGGCTCGACCCGACAAAGACGAAAGCGCTGGCCTTCTTCCTATCCTGCTCCATCGCGGGTCTCGCGGGCGCGCTTTTCGGGCACAACGCCACTTATGTGACGCACGAGACTTTCGACATCGTTATGTCGATCACGCTGCTGCTGATGATCGTCATCGGCGGCCTCGGCACGATCCACGGGGCATTTCTGGGAGCCATCGTCGTCGGCCTCATTCCGGTTCTGATCGCCAACACGCGTACGGTTCTTGCCACGTCCTTTGGCATCAGCGGCAATATTCCCGGCATTGAGCAGGCGATTTTCGCCGCCATTCTGATCGGCTTCATCCTGTTCGAACCGATGGGCCTCTACGGGCGCTGGATGAAAATCCGCACCTGGTTCGACCTCTTCCCCTTCTATCGCAAGGGCCTCTTCGCGCGACAGAAGAGCTACCTTAAGACAGAGAGAGTGCAGTAGCGTGTCGGAAGGTTTGGTCCTCAAAGGCATCACCAAAAGCTTCGGCGGCCTGACGGCGTTGGAGAACGTGACTTTCACCGTGGAACCGGGCCAAGTCTTTGCGCTGGTCGGCCCGAACGGCGCGGGCAAATCCACAGTGTTCAACGTCATCTCGCGCTTCTACACGCCGGAGGAAGGCTCCGCCCATTTCGAGGGCGAGAACCTGCTGGGTCATCCCGCGAATGACATCGCGCGCCTTGGCATCGCCCGCACCTTTCAGAACATCGAACTGTTCGAGCAGGCGACTGTGCTGGAAAACCTGCTAGTGGGTCGCCATCGTCACCGCAAAACGAATGTCGTTTCCGATATATTCCACCTGCCTTCAGTGCGCCGTGAGGAACGCGCCCATCGCGCGGCGGTGGAGGACGTGATCGACTTTCTCGACCTGCAGCCCCACCGCGACCGCCGTATCGCAGGCCTGCCCTACGGCGTACGCAAGGTGGTGGAACTGGGCCGCGCACTCGCCACGCAACCGCGTCTGTTGCTGCTGGACGAACCGGCCTCCGGCCTGTCGGTGGAAGAGACGCAGGACATGGCCTTCTGGATCGAGGACATCGCCAAACAGATGCGCATCACCGTGCTGATGGTGGAGCACGATATGGGCCTTGTGTCCGCCGTGGCGAACCGGGTCATGGCACTGGCGGACGGCAAGGAACTCGCCACTGGCACGGCGTCCGAGGTGCAGTCCCACCCCGCCGTAATCGAGGCCTATCTGGGCACCGGCAATGTGCGGAAGGTCGCGGGCTGATGGTGGAAACCACCCACGAGACCGTCCTGCAGGTGGACAATCTGGAAGCGTCCTACGGGCCGATCATGGCCATCAAGGGCGTGTCGCTGCAGGTGCGCAAAGGGCAGATCGTCACCGTGCTGGGGGCGAATGGCGCGGGTAAGACGACGCTACTGAAAACGATTTCCGGCGTGCTGAATCCGCGCAAGGGTCAGGTCACGTTGAAGGGCAAGGACATTACCGGCGCAGAGCCGAACAGTGTCGTCGGCCTCGGGCTCGCCCATGTGCCGGAGGGGCGTGAGATCTTCCCGCTGCTGACGGTGGCGGAGAACATCGCCATGGGGGCGTATTCGCGCAGCGATCGCGGCGAAGTGAGCGCGGACGAAGCCTTCGTCTACGACACGTTCCCCATTCTGAAGGAGCGGCGTAATCAAGCGGCGGGCACCATGTCCGGCGGGCAGCAACAGATGCTCGCCATCGGGCGCGGGCTGATGGCACG
>JBCCRF010000196.1:0-5762 GCA_039208305.1 Pseudomonadota bacterium | reverse complement strand
CCCGTGTTGAGGAATTCGGCCTGAAAAAAATGTGGCGTTCGCCCAATGGCACGATCCGCAACATTCTGGGCGGTGTGATCTTTCGCGAGCCGATCATCATGGGCAACGTACCGCGCCTCGTGCCGGGCTGGACCAAGCCCATCATCGTTGGCCGTCATGCCTTTGGTGACCAGTATCGCGCCACCGATTTCCGCTTCCCTGGACCGGGCAAACTGACGATGAAATTTGTCGGCGAGGACGGCAAGGAGATGGATTTCGACGTGTTCGACGCCCCGGCTTCCGGTGTTGCCATGGGCATGTACAACCTGGACGAGTCGATCAAGGACTTCGCCCGCGCCTCGATGAACTACGCGCTCAACCGCGGTGTGCCTTGCTACCTCTCCACCAAGAACACGATCATGAAAGCCTATGACGGGCAGTTCAAAGATATCTTCGAACAGATTTTCGAAAGCGAGTTCAAGGCGGCCTTCGACGAGAAGAAAATCTGGTACGAGCACCGCCTGATCGACGACATGGTGGCGTCCGCGCTGAAATGGTCCGGCGGTTATGTGTGGGCGTGTAAGAACTACGATGGCGACGTGCAGTCCGATATCGTTGCGCAGGGTTTCGGCTCGCTCGGCCTCATGACATCCGTCTTGATGACCCCGGATGGCAGGACGGTCGAATCGGAAGCGGCACACGGCACCGTGACCCGCCACTACCGCGCCCACCAGAAGGGCGAAGAAACCTCCACAAACTCCATCGCGTCTATCTTCGCCTGGACCCGTGGTCTCGCCCACCGCGCCAAGCTGGACGACAATGCCGAACTGGCAACATTCGCTAATACGCTGGAGCAGGTCTGCATCGACACGGTGGAGTCGGGTCATATGACGAAAGACCTCGCGCTTCTCATTGGCCCTGACCAGCCGTGGCTCTCCACCACTGGCTTCCTTGATAAAGTGGATGAGAACCTGCAGAAAGCCATGAGCTAGTGCCGGTGGAGTTCGACGAAGCTGCGGTTCGCTGCGCTTTGTTGGACGCCTGGTCGCTGGAGACCGCAAGGCAATGGCTGCCGGACAATCCGGCAGCCGGGCAGTGCAACGTCACGGCCGTGGTGGTGCAGGACATCTTCGGAGGAGAGCTGCTTCGCACACGATTGGAAGGCTTTGAAAGCCACCACTACTACAACCACATTGGCGGTCGCCGGATTGACCTGACGGACAGTCAGTTCGACGGCCCCATTCCCTATGATGACGAGCCCACAAACAGCAAAGCGGCCATGGCCTTCGTCACAGATGATGAATACCGCATCTTGAAACAGGAACTGGCAAGTCACCTCGCGAACGGTTCAAGCGGATAGGGACGGGTATGGATCTCGCCCGCTTCGATGCCATCTGCGGCGCGCTGCCAAATGTAACGATGGTGATCCAATGGCGCGGGGCACATGTGTGGAAAATCGGTGGTAAGGTGTTTGCCGTCGGCTGGTCGCAGGACCAGTCTGGCGACACGCCATGCCCGTTCACGATCAAGGTGGACGACATGGCATTGGAATTTCTGCGGCAGGAGGACGGCGTCGAAATCGCACCCTATTTCCGCAGCCCCAACTGGCTTCGCTTCCACCCAGACTGCACCATCGCAGATGACGATCTGGCTGGTTACATCGCACGCAGCCGTGGGTTGATTATCGAGGGGCTGCCGAAGAAGCGACAGTCGGAACTGCTCAACTGAGCAGCGCATCCGCGGAAAATTCTATCCGCACAATACTCAGTCATGCGAAAATGAACCTCAACTACAGCGGAAATGGGTGCCTTTACCCTTTCCGGGGTGCGATGGACCTTTAGGCCTGCGCGATAATACCCTTCACAGCGTCCAAAGCTGCGGCAGCTTTGGCGCCTTCCGGACCGCCAGCCTGCGCCATGTCTGGGCGGCCGCCGCCACCTTTGCCGCCGAGCGCTTCCGAGCCAGCGCGGACGAGCGGGACGGCGTCAAAGCGATCGGTCAGATCATCGGTCACGCCAACGACGATGGCACCTTTTCCATCTTCGCTGCTGGCGGCGATTGCAACGATGCCGGACCCGATGCGGGATTTTTCTTCATCCACCAACCCCTTGAGATCGCGAGGTGATACGCCGGATAGAACACGGCCCACAAAAGAGATGCCTGCGATCTCCTCGACCGCCGTGCGTTCGCCGCTGCCACCGCCCATGGCGAGTCGCTTCTTGGCCTCTGCCAGTTCTCGTTCCAGTTTCTTCCTCTCGTCTACGAGAGCAGCAACGCGGGCGGGCACATCGGCAGGTGTGGATTTCAGCGTGGCAGCTGCAGCGCGCAGCAACTCGTCCTGTTGCTGTAGATACTCACGGGCGGCGTTGCCAGTCAGAGCTTCAATGCGGCGGACGCCAGAGGAGACAGCGCTTTCGCCAACCACCGTGACGAGGCCAATATCGCCGGTGTTTTTGACATGGGTGCCGCCGCAGAGCTCAAGAGACCAGGCTTTGCGATTGCCGCCCTCGTCCGTCTCGCCACCAACTTCACCCATTGAGACAACGCGAACCTCATCGCCGTATTTCTCGCCGAACTGCGCTTGCGCACCGAGTTCAATTGCGTCGTCGACGGCCATTAGCGTCGTGGTCACCGCACTGTTCTGCAGCACGTATTCGTTCGCCATGGCTTCAATACGGCGCATCTCACCAGCTTCCACCGGCTTGGAGTGGGAAAAATCAAACCGCAGTCGTTCCGGCGCGACAAGCGAGCCCTTTTGAGCCACGTGATCGCCCAGGGTTTCGCGCAGCGCTTCATGGACCAAATGGGTGGCCGAATGATTGGATCGCAGTTTGGCGCGGCGGGCATGGTCGATCTCCAAAGAGAGGCCGTCGCCAACACTGAGACTGCCCTTCTCGACTGTGCCGATGTGCACGAACAGGCCATCGCCGCGCTTCTTCGTGTCGGAAATGTGAACCACGGTCTCGCCAGCGGACATCGTGCCGGTGTCGCCCATCTGGCCACCGGACTCGGCGTAGAAGGGCGTCTGATTGAGAATGATGGAAATCTCGTCACCTTCCACCGCAGAATTGGTTTCGGCACCGTCTTTCACAATGGCAAGAACCGAGCCTTCGGCAGCTTCCGTTTCGTAGCCGAGGAATTCGGTTGCACCGTGGGTTTCGCGCAGCTGGAACCAGATCGCATCGTCAGCTGATCCGCCGGCACCGGCCCAAGACGCGCGGGCGACAGCCTTTTGCTCTTCCATAGCGGCTTCATACGCATCGGTGTCGACGGTGATGTCGCGGCGACGCAAAGCGTCCTGCGTCAGATCGAGTGGGAAGCCGTAAGTGTCATAGAGTTTGAACGCGACACGCCCGTCGAGCGCATCCCCGGCCTGCAGTTCGGCGCTGGCCGTGTCCAGCAGGTCAAGTCCGCGGGTGAGCGTCTTGCGAAAGCGAGTTTCCTCAAGCTTGAGCGTTTCGCCAATGAGCGGCTGGTTGCGGCGCAGTTCTGGAAAAGCCTCGCCCATCTGACCGACAAGCGCAGGCACAAGCTTGTGCATCAGTGGTTCCTGCGCGCCCAGCAGCGAGGCGTGGCGCATGGCCCGGCGCATGATGCGGCGCAGAACGTAACCGCGGCCCTCATTGCCGGGCAAAACGCCATCTGCAATCAGAAAACACGAGGCACGCAAGTGATCCGCAATGACCCGATGGCTAGCGCGGGTATCATCATTCGAGGCGACGCCCGTTTCCTGTTCCGAAGCAGCAATCAATGCCTTGAAGAGATCGATTTCGTAATTGTCATGAGTACCTTGGAGCACGGCCGCGATGCGCTCCAGACCCATACCGGTGTCGATGGACGGTTTGGGAAGATTGATGCGTTCATCCACCGTCACCTGCTCAAACTGCATGAAGACAAGGTTCCAGATCTCCACGAAACGGTCGCCATCTTCCTCAGGCGAGCCAGGAGGGCCGCCCCAGATGTGGTCGCCATGGTCGAAAAATATCTCGGAACAGGGGCCGCATGGGCCGGTATCACCCATAGCCCAGAAATTGTCGGACGTCGCGATGCGGATGATGCGGTCATCGGAGAAACCAGCGATCTTCTTCCAAAGATCGAAGGCCTCATCATCGTCGTGATAGACGGTGACAAGCATGCGGGCCGCATCGAGACCGAACTCTTTGGTCAGCAAGGTCCAAGCGAATTCGATGGCATCGGCCTTGAAATAATCGCCGAAGGAGAAGTTGCCCAACATCTCGAAGAAGGTGTGATGGCGAGCGGTGTAACCAACGTTTTCGAGATCGTTGTGCTTACCACCGGCGCGCACACATTTTTGCGAGGTAGCGGCGCGGGTGTAGTCGCGGGTCTCAAGACCAGTGAAGAGGTTCTTGAATTGAACCATCCCCGCTGCGGTGAACATCAAGGTCGGATCGTTGCGGGGGACGAGCGGCGAGGAAGCGACTGCCGCGTGGCCATTCTTCTCGAAATAGGAGAGAAAGGTGGACCGAATGTCGTTGACGCCGCTCATGGCATAATTTCCTTGGTCGAACTGCAGGCAGGTCTGCGAGAAATGCTGATCTGGCGCACGAATAGGGCTACGCTGGTTGGGCGCGGTTTGACCCTATCGCAGCGCAAAGTTCAACCGTGTCGCGCTCCTGCCGATCACGTTATGGCAACGCATTTAAAAAGGCCGCTTCCGACGGATGACGAAAGCGGCCTCAATAACGATTGCGAAGCGTTGCGATCAGGCCCCGGACGCGACCTCACCCAGTTCTGGATCAACGCCCTCTTCATCTTTGCCAGTTGGTTCGTCGAGCAGCTTTTCGCCGATGAGACCGGCATTCGTGCGTATAGCTGTCTCGATCGTCTGGGCGATTTCGGGGTTATCCCGCAGGAACTGCTTGGCGTTCTCACGCCCCTGCCCCAGCCGCTGACTGTCATACGAAAACCAGGAACCGGATTTCTCAACGATACCGGCAGTGACCCCGAGATCGATCAATTCACCCATTTTGGAGACGCCTTCTCCATACATGATATCGAATTCGACCTGCTTGAAGGGAGGTGCCAGCTTGTTCTTCACCACTTTGATGCGGGTCTGATTGCCGACAACTTCATCGCGATCCTTGATTGCGCCGATACGACGGATATCGAGGCGGACGGAAGAGTAGAATTTCAGTGCGTTGCCGCCGGTGGTCGTTTCAGGGGAACCGAACATCACGCCGATCTTCATACGAATTTGGTTGATGAAGATGACCATCGTATTGGAGCGGGAAATGGAAGCGGTGAGCTTACGCAGAGCCTGGCTCATCAATCGAGCCTGAAGGCCGGGAAGCGATGCACCCATCTCACCTTCGATTTCCGCGCGCGGCGTCAACGCCGCGACAGAGTCAACAACCAGAATGTCACAAGCGCCGGAACGGACCAGCGTATCTGCAATTTCAAGCGCCTGCTCACCCGTGTCGGGCTGCGAGATCAGCAGATTCTCCAGATCGACGCCAAGTTTCTTGGCATAGACCGGGTCCAGAGCGTGCTCTGCATCCACAAATGCACAAATGCCGCCGTTCTTCTGCGCTTCCGCCACAGTGTGCAGCGCCAGCGTGGTCTTACCCGACGATTCAGGACCGTAAATCTCGACGATACGCCCCTTCGGCAGACCGCCGACACCCAAGGCGATATCGAGCCCCAAGCAACCGGTGGAAATCGTCTCGATTTCGACCGCCTGCTCATTGGCACCGAGTCGCATAATCGAACCTTTGCCAAAGGCACGTTCAATCTGGCCAAGGGCGGCTTCCAACGCTTTCGAT
>JBCCRF010000195.1:0-5788 GCA_039208305.1 Pseudomonadota bacterium | reverse complement strand
CATCGCGATCGTCAACAACGGTCACATGGAAAATATGAAGAAAGTTGCCGAAGCTTACACCAAAGAAACCGGTGTGCAGCTGGAGTGGGTGTCGCTGGAAGAAGGCGTGCTGCGCGAGCAGGTGACCTCCGACACCGCAACAGGCGGCGGCCAGTACGACATCATCAATATCGGCATGCAGGAGGCCCCTATCTGGGGCAAAGCCGGCTGGATCGAACCGCTCAACTTCGGTGCCGACTACGACATGGACGATCTTCTGCCCGCCATGCGCAACGGTCTGTCCTACGAAGGCACCATGTATGCCGCGCCGTTCTACGGTGAGTCATCCATGGTCATGTACCGCAAGGACCTCGCGGAAAAAGCAGGCGTGACGATTGCCGACAATGACAGCTGGGAAAACGTCACCAAAGCTGCCGCCGCGATGCACGATCCGGACAATGGCGTCTATGGCGCCTGCCTGCGCGGCAAGCCGGGCTGGGGCGACAACATGGCCTTCATCACCACCATGGTGAACTCCTTTGGTGGTGCTTGGTTCGATAAAGACTTCAAGCCCGCGATCAACACGCCGGAGTGGAAGGCTGCCATTGAGGCCTATGTGAATATCCTCAGCAATTACGGCCCTCCCGGGTCGGAAGGTAACTCCTTCAACGAGATCCTCGCGCTCTACAACGAAGGCAAATGCGGCATGTGGATTGATGCCACGATCGCTGCTTCCTTTCTGGAAAGCGATCAGGTCGCTTACGCCCAGTCACCAAACGCCGGTAACCCGGTGGGTGCCAACTGGCTCTGGGCCTGGGCCATGGCCGTGCCGTCCGGCACCGAAAACACTCAGGAAGCCAAAGACTTCATCGAGTGGGCTACGTCCAAGGAATACATCAAGGCCGTCGCCGATCATCCGGATTTCGGTTGGGCAAAAGTGCCGACCGGCACCCGCGCGTCGACCTACGCCTATCCTGAGTTCCAGGCTGTGGCTAAATTCGCGGAAGCTGAAATGAAGGCTATTGAGTCCGCAGCACCTGCGGCAACCGACATCAAACCTTACGTCGGTGTGCAGTTCGCAGCCATTCCGGAATTCCCGGAAGTCGGTGGCGTGGTCGCCCAGGAAATGGCAGCTGCCCTTTCTGGTGCCAAGAGTGTCGATGAAGCTCTTGCCGCTTCCCAAGAAGCTGCAGATGCGATCATGAAAGAAGCCGGCTACTACGAGTAAGGCCCATGCTTTCGCGCTGGCCTGACACACTGTCGGGCCAGCGCATAACGCGCCCTTCGGTAATTGCTCGCAAGAAGCAGCCCGTTGCCCCGCGTTTGCCGTGACACTCGAGCGCCTCGCGCCTTTGCGCGTGGTATTGCATCGACGCGTGTCGCTTGGGAGGAAACAGGCATGTCCAACAGAACGCTTCCGCGTCTGCTTCAGGCGCCGGCCGTCATCCTGCTGCTGATCTGGATGATCGTGCCGCTGTCGATGACGCTCTATTTCTCGTTCATCCGTTATGTGCTGAACAGCCTGCGGCGACCGGAATGGACAACGCCCTCCATCAGCAATTGGCGCGGTTTCGGCAATTACGAGTTCGTTTTGAACTCCAAAGACTTTTTGCTCGCCATCCAGAACAGCCTGCTCATCGTCGGCGGCATATTGTTTTTCACCGTCATTTTCGGCGTGTTGATCGCCGTTCTGATCAACAAGACCTTTCCGGGACGCGGCGTCGTGCGGGTGCTGCTGATTTCGCCCTTCTTCATCATGCCCGCGGTCAACGCGGTGCTGTGGATTAACATGATCCTCGACCCGGTGCTGGGGCTCAATGGCCTCGCCATAGAAGGCATCAACGATGTTATTGCGTCGCTAAAGGACGCACCTCTCATTGGCTGGTTCTTCTCGCTCTGGCCGACCTTGGAGCCGATCTCCTTCCGCGCAACGCAAACCTCCGCCTATGCCGTCATCATGATGGTCACCTGGCAGTGGACGCCGTTCGCTGTGCTGATCTTCATGACCTCGCTGCAGTCGGAGGACGAGTAACAGAAGGAAGCGGCCATACTCGATGGCGCAGGCCCGTGGTCGCAGTTCCGGTTCCTCACTCTGCCCCACCTCGCCCGCCCCATCGCCATCGTGGTGATGATCCAGGCGATCTTCCACCTCGCGCTTTATGCGGAAATCGAGATCGTCAGCCGCGGCAATGGCAACAAGAACCTGCCATACCTGATCGGCGAGTTCGCCAACAACAACATCGGTGCCGCCAGCGCCACCGGCATTTTCGCAGTCATTCTGGCCAATATCGTCGCGATCTTCCTGCTGCGGATGATCGGCAAGACGTTGATGGAATAGGAGCTCGCTACCATGGCCATCGTCGCACAGGAGACCAAATTCGGGAGGTACGTCCGCCCCGTTCTGGCGTGGGTGATCGCGTTGATCTTCTTCTTCCCGATCTTCTGGCTGGTGCTCACCAGCTTCAAGACGGACGCCGATGCCGTGAAACCGGAGTTCCTGTTCTTCTTCACACCAACGCTCGATAATTATCTCAACATGACGGAGAACTACGACTACTGGCGCTTCGCCAGCAACTCCGTCGTCACATCGGTTCTGGCCACAGCGCTCGCGCTCTTTGTCGGCATCCCGTCAGCCTATGCCATGGCGTTCAACCCAACGAAGCGCACCAAAGACGTGCTGATGTGGATGCTCTCCACCAAGATGTTGCCAGCCGCCGCCGTGCTCTACCCGATGACGTTCCTCGCCAAGGGTCTCGGCATCTACGACACCCATTTCATCGTCATTCTGGTGCTAACGCTGGTGAACCTGCCCATCGTGATCTGGATGCTGTTCACCTATTTCAAGGAAATACCCAAGGACATCATCGAAGCCGGGCAGATGGACGGGGTCAGCACCTGGGGTGAGATCAAGGAAATTCTCATTCCACTCGCCTGGGGCGGCATCGCCTCTACCGCCTTGCTCTGCTTCATCTTCTGCTGGAACGAGGCCTATTGGACGGTACGCCTGACCACCACGGACGCCGCCACACTCTCCGCCCTGATTGAAGGCAACCGCGCGCCGGAAGGGCTGTTCTTCGGCCGCCTTTCCGCCGTCTCCGCTGCCGCGGTCGGCCCCATCGTTGTACTCGGCTGGTTCTGCCAGAAACAGCTGGTCCAGGGCCTCACCTTCGGCGCCGTGAAGTAAGGACACACCATGGGACATATCGTACTCGAAAACGTGGTGAAGCGCTTCGGTGAGACCGAGGTCATCCCGCCGCTGAACCTGACGATCGAGGAAGGCGAGTTTGCCGTTTTCGTTGGCCCCTCCGGCTGCGGCAAGTCCACCCTTCTGCGCCTGATTGCAGGTTTGGAGGATGCGACCGATGGCAAGATTATCATCGACGGCGAGGACGTGACCGAGGTCTCACCCTCGAAGCGTGGGCTCGCCATGGTCTTCCAGTCCTACGCGCTCTACCCGCACATGACGGTGCGCAAGAACATCGCCTTTCCCATGCGCATGGCGGGAATGCCGGAGGACGAGCAGGAGCGCCGCATCGAAGCCGCTGCCAAATCGCTGAACCTGACCGATTATCTCGACCGCAAACCCGGTCAGCTCTCAGGCGGCCAACGCCAGCGCGTTGCAATCGGTCGCGCCATCGTGCGCGAGCCTTCTGCCTTTCTTTTTGACGAACCGCTATCGAACTTGGATGCCGCGCTGCGCGTCGGTATGCGGTTGGAAATCAGCGAGATGCACAAGCGGCTGAAGACCACCATGATCTACGTCACCCACGATCAGGTGGAGGCCATGACCATGGCCGACCGCATCGTGGTGCTGCAGGCGGGCGTGATCGAACAGGTGGGCAGCCCGCTGGAGCTCTATCACGAGCCGCAGAACGTGTTCGTGGCGGGCTTCATCGGCTCGCCCAAGATGAACCTGATCGAAGGCCCGCTGGCCGACGAACACGGCGCGAAAACCATCGGCATCCGCCCGGAGCACATCTCTATCGACACCGCGCCCAGCCCCGGCGCGTGGGAAGGCACGGTGGGCGTGACCGAGCATCTGGGATCGGATACGTTCGTGCACATTCACGGCGTTCCGGGCTGCGATCCAATGACGGTACGCGCCGCCGGTGATGTTGCCGTGCGCCACGGCGACAAAGTGTTCCTGACGCCGAACGCCGATCTCATCCACAAATTCGACGCTGCGGGCCAGCGGATGTCATGACACGGTTGGAAGGAAAGTCAGCGCTGATCACCGGCGCGGCGAGAGGCCTAGGGCGCGGTTTCGCAGCAGCCTATCTTCGCGAAGGCGCAACGGTGGCAATTGCCGATGTTGACATCGACGCCGCCGAAGCGACGGCGGCTGCCTTGGGCGATGGCGCTTACGCGGTGCATCTTGATGTTACGCAGCAGGAGAGCATCGACGAGGCCATCTCCTCGGTTGTCGAGCGTACCGGAAAGCTCGACATCCTCATCAACAACGCCGCTCTGTTCGATGCGGCTGAAACCGTCGACATCACCCGCATCAGCTACGACAGGCTCTACGCTGTGAACGTGGCTGGCACGCTCTTCACCATGCAGGCTGCCGCGAAGCGGATGATTGCGCAGGGCCATGGCGGTAAGATCATCAACATGGCATCCCAAGCTGGACGGCGCGGTGAGCCGCTGGTGCTGGTCTATTGCTCCACAAAGTCCGCCGTTATTTCTATGACGCAATCCGCCGGGCTGAACCTGATCCAACACGGTATTAACGTGAACGCCATCGCCCCCGGCGTGGTGGATGGTGAACATTGGGAACACGTCGACTCGATGTTCGCCAAGCTGGAAGGCAAGCCGCTCGGCCAGAAGAAGGCCGAGGTGGAAGCTGGCGTCCCGGCAGGCCGCTTCGCCACGCCCGACGATCTCACCGGTATGGCAGTTTTCCTCGCATCCTCAGACGCCGACTACATCGTAGCCCAGACCTACAATGTCGACGGTGGGCAATGGATGAGCTGATGGGGATGAGCTGATGGCAGACGCTGCGATGCAAGATGAACTGGTGCGTGTGCACCTCTCCGACGATACACTGTCGTCACTGCCCAACAGCGTGTCCACGCCGCGCTATGACCGCACGCTTCTGACGCCAGGTATTCTCCATATTGGCCTGGGCAATTTTCACCGCGCCCATCAGGCGATCTATCTCGACCGTCTGTTTGACACAGGCCGCGACCACGACTGGGCCATTGTCGGCGCTAGTATTCGGAAAGCTGACGGAGCCATCCGCGGCGACCTTGCCAAGCAGGATTGGCTGAGCACCGTGGTCGAACTCGATCCGTCGGACCTCTCCGCCCGTGTCTGCGGCGCGATGATCGACTATGCGGAGATTGAGCCTGAGGCAGTCGTCGCCACGATGACGGACCCGGCCATTCGCATCGTCTCGCTGACCATCACGGAAGGTGGCTATTTCGTCGAAGCCACCACTGGAGGCTTCGATAAGAGCCATCCTGACATTCAGGCCGATGCCGCCTCGCCCGATGCGCCGAAAACAGTCTTCGGTTGCATACTGAAGGCGCTTCGCGCTCGCCGGGATGCCGGCACCGCGCCATTCACCGTGATGTGCTGCGACAACCTTCCTGAAAACGGCCACGTCACCCGTGCCACAACCCTCGGCCTCGCCGCCCTGCAGGACGAGACCTTCCGGAATTGGGTGGCCGAGAACGTCGCCTTTCCCAATTCCATGGTGGACTGCATCACGCCAGCAACGTCGCAGCGCGAGATCGACATGGTGACCGACACATTCGGCATCATCGACGCCCGCCCCGTCGCCTGCGAACCCTTCCGCCAATGGGTG
>JBCCRF010000194.1:0-5848 GCA_039208305.1 Pseudomonadota bacterium | reverse complement strand
GCGCGACCGATGGCGACGCGTTGTTTTTCACCGCCCGAAAGATCGCGTGGCCGACGTGCCAACAGCGGTCGAATGTCCAGCAGATCGACGGTTTCGTCAAATGAGAGTTGCGGGACACGGCCATCAAGAAAGCGCTTCGCAAAGGTGAGATTTTGCGTGACATCAAGATGAGGAAACAGCCGCGCTTCCTGAAAGATAACCCCAATGCGGCGCTGGTGGGCGGCGGTGTTCTGGCCGGTTTCGGTGTCCAGCAGCACGTCGCCGTCAACGGCGATGCGCCCGCGCTGAATTTTCCGCAGGCCCGCGATGGATTGCGCGACTGACGTTTTGCCCGCGCCGGATCGTCCAAACAGCGAAATGCAGCCGCTCGGTGCATCAAAAGCGACGTCGAGATCGAAGTCGCCGAATTGGCCTTGCAGTGAGACTGAGACGGTCATCGCCCGGACACCCGCTTCGCCGCCCATTGCGACACCCACTCGGAGATGGCGAGCGCCAGAATGGCAATGACGACGGAGATGATGACAAGCCGCATTGCCGCCTCATCGCCTCCCGGTACTTGGAGAAACGCATAGATTGCTGATGGCAGCGTCTGAGTTTCGCCTGGGATATTCGATACAAAGGTTATCGTCGCGCCGAACTCTGCCATGGCTTTCGCGAAACCGAGAATTGCGCCGACAATGATGCCGGGCGCAATGAGCGGCCCTGTCACCAGTGCGAAACGCCAGGCGCGGCTCGCACCCAAGGTCGCTGCGGCATCCTCCAGATCGCGGTCCACCGCTTCCACGGCGAGGCGGATCGCGCGCACCATGAGGGGGAAGCCCATGATCGCGCCTGCGATGGCAGCGCCCGTCCACCTGAAGGCAATCGTGATGCCAAACCAGTCGTAGAGAAATTCGCCGACAATGCCACGTCTGCCGAACACCATAAGCAGGAAAAACCCTGTCACCACTGGCGGCAGGATGAGCGGCATGTGGACGATCCAGTCCAGCAACTGCCGTCCCCAGAAGCGACCACGTGCCAGGGCAAAGGCCGTGGCCACCGCGAAGGGCAAGCTGCAAACGGTGGCGACGCTCGCCACTTTCAGCGACAGCCAGACGGCCTGCCACTCATCGGGGGACAGCCAATCGGTCACGTCATTCGCCAGGTTGGATTGGTGTGAAACCGTAGTCCGAGAAAATGGTGGTGGACGCGGCGAGATAGTCCACGAATGCGCGGGCTATGTCTTGCTTGTCGCTCTCTTTGACCGGTGCGGCAAGATAGAGGACCGGCTGGTGCAGTGCAGGGTCGATACGACCGCGTATCGTGACGCGCGGCTCGGCCTTGGCGTCGGAATTGTAGACGATACCCCATTTCGCCTCACCCCGCGCCACCAGCACCAGTGCCGCGCGCACATTGTCTGCCTGTGCCAGTTGCGGACGCAGAGCGTCGAGCACGCCGAGGGTTTTCAAGGCATCGGCGGCGTAAAGACCGGCGGGAACGGAATCGATAAGACCCACCGCTATCCGTTCATCACCGATCAATGCAGGTATATCTGTTCCGGCCGCGATGGCGGTGTCCTCGCCTGCATCGGCACTGACCAGCACAAGCGTATTGCTCGCAATATTCTTAACCTCCGCACGTTCCACGCTGCCTTGACCGACAATCCAGTCCATCCAGTCGATATTGGCGGAAAGAAACACGTCTGCAGGAGCGCCCTGGGCGATCTGACGGGCAAGCGTGCCGCTGGAGGCGGGCGTCAAGATCACCTGATGACCAGTTTCGGCCGTAAAGCCTTTCGCGACCTCCTCCAGAAGGTTGCGCAAACTGGCGGCTGCGAAGACGTTGATCCGTTCCGCCTGCGCGGGCATCGCAATCAGGCTTGCCAAGAGGACGAGAGTAAAGCGCAGCGCCATTGTCAGGCAGTCTTTGCGTCGTAGCTGTAACCCGCCTGGTCCAGCGCGGTGGTGAGCGCGGCGTAACCTATTCTCGCATATTCCAGTGGGTTCGCCTTGGCCGGGTCCTGTTCGGCTTCCACCACAAACCAGCCTTCGTATCCGGTATCGGCCAGCGCCTGCACAATCGCATTAAAATCGAGCGAGCCGTCGCCCGGTACGGTGAAAGCGCCTTTTAGCACGGCATCGAGAAAACTCTCCGACGAACGGTCGAGCCTATCGATGATCGGCATCCGAACATCCTTCGTGTGGACGTGACGGATGCGTTTGCCGTGGTCCGTCACCATCTTTAGCGGGTCGCCACCAGCAAACGCTAGATGACCGGGGTCGAACAACAGACCAACGGCTTCGCCCGTGGCGTTCATGAGAGCGTCCACTTCGGCATGGGTTTCGATGGCCGTTCCCATATGGTGATGGTGCGCTATGGGCATGCCTTCCTCAGCGCAGAATTCCGCAAAGGCCGTGAGCTTCTTCCCGTAGTCGCGAATCTGATCGTCATCGGGCACACGTCGGGTGTTCAGCGGGCGGGATTGTATGTTCTGGATCGTGCCCGCCGTTTCGCCATAGACAAGGCAGGGGCTGTCGACGCCGATGAACAAGTCGAGTTGCGCGCGCACCTGATCCTTCTCGGCCTCCAGATCATTGTCCAGCAGCGTGCCGGAATACCAGCCGGAGCAAAGTGTGAGATCGTGAGCGGAGAGGACGGCGTTCAAAGCATGCGTCTCGCGGGGAAATTTGCCGCCCAGTTCCACGCCTGCGAAGCCCGCCTCCCGTGCTTCTGAGAGACAGGTTTCCAGCGGCGTATCACCGCCCAGTTGCGGCAGATCATCGTTCGACCAGGCGATGGGGGCGATGCCCAGTTTTGCGTGCATGGCGGCGTCCGCGGCGGTTTGCGGTTGAGTGTATCGAAGCCTTTATTGACAGCGCGAGCGAGACGCAATCAAGTCCCGTCCACGATGTGCGCTGGTGCCATCATAACCTCATATCTGACACGCTGGAGCCATCACAATGATCACCATCGCCGTTCTGGGCACGGGCCGCATTGGCACCATGCACGCCGATGCCATCGCAGCACATCCTCGCGCGCAACTGGGCCCGGTTTTCGACGTCTATGAACCATCGGCGATGGCTGTATCGGAGCGGCTGGGTGTGCCGGTTTCAACGCCGGAGAAGATATTTGCAGCTGATAGTGTAGATGCGGTTTTGGTCGCCAGTGCCACGCCAACCCATGCCGATTTTATCGAGCAGGCGGTGGCGGCGGGCAAACCGATCCTTTGCGAAAAGCCGATCGACCTGTCACTTGAGCGCGTAAACGCCTGCGCCAAGGTTATCGCGGGCAGCGACGTGCCGGTGCAGATCGGCTTCAACCGTCGCTTCGACCCTGGCCATCGCGCAGCCTACGACGCTGTGCGCGCTGGCAAGATCGGTGACCTGCATCAGGTCATCATCACCTCGCGCGATCCCGAATTGCCGCCGAGAAGTTATATGGAACAGGCTGGCGGGCTGTTGCGCGACATGACCATCCACGACTTCGACGTGGCACGCTGGATGCTGGGTGAAGAGGTGGTCGAGGTTTTTGCTACCGGCAACGCGAAGGGTGATCCCGTTTTGCTGGGCGAGTTGGACGAGATCGATACAGCCATGATCGTCATGCGCACCGCGTCTGGAGTGCAGTGCCATATCAACAATTCCCGCTCAGCCGTTTATGGCTACGATCAGCGCATCGAGGCGTTGGGTGCTAAGGGTATGGTGACGTCCGGCAACCGCAAGCCGCATGAAATGCAGGTGCACGATGGTAGCGCTGTGGAAGCGAGCGCGCCCTATCTCGACTTCTTCATTGAGCGCTACCGAGAGGCCTTCATCAACGAAATCCATGCTTTTGTGGACACGGTAGAAACCGGTGCGCCGGTACAGGCGAGTTTCGACGATGGTCACAAGGCGCTCATTCTGGCGGAAGCCGCTTATCGTTCGGTCGCCGAACAACGCTTTGTAAAAGTGGCAGAAATCACGGGCTAGCAGCTTCTTCTGCAGCTTGCCCGCCGCGTGAAATCCCATCGATATTCCGTTTCGGGTGACCGGATGTCGCAACGAGTTTCGGCACACGCGCTGGAACTGCGCAGCCGACCCTGCCGTTCACCTCGCTGAAATGCGCTGATGGCCAACGCCGTTGTCAGCAACCGGTTTTGCTTCCGCGATCCGGTTCCGCACACCTCCCGTGCGGGCATCACAGGATAAGGAGCAACATAATGGATACCAGTTCACTCATCCCCACTCTTGCCGTGGGCACATTCGCCGTCATCCTTATTTGGGCAGGCATTTCGTATTTCCGCAATCGCGCGAAACGACAGAAGCTGAACTGACGTACTTCGAAAACGCTGCCGGTTGGAAAACAGGCGGCGTTTTTCTTTCGCCGGTTTCACATCGGCATTGAGTAAAAGGCTCCCGCCATGACCATCTCTGCAATCCTCTTCGGTTCCATCGGCACCCTCGTCGAAACCTCCGAACATCAACGCCACGCCTTCAATCGGGCCTTCCGCGACAGCGGCTTGGACTGGAATTGGGACCAACCGACCTATCGTGACCTTCTTGCCGTGTCTGGTGGCCAGAACCGCATTCGCCTCTATGCAGAGCGTCGCGGAGACGTGTTGGACGTTGCAGAGGTGCACCGCTTGAAGACGCAGCACTTTGACAACGGTATGGAAATCGGCGGTCTTGAAGCCCGGCCTGGCGTGCTCGACGTGATGCGTTGGGCGGTTTCGGAGGGGGTGAAGACAGCCTTTGTCACCTCCACTTCGCAGGAGAATATTGATGTAACATTTAAGGCGCTGGGTAATACGCTGACCGCGGACGATTTCGATCTGGTCACCAATGCCACCATGGTCGCCGCCTTGAAGCCTGCGCCTGATATCTACAACTATGCGCTGGACCAGCTGGGTATCGACGCGGCTGACGCCATTGCAATTGAGGATACGGGAAAGTCCCTTAAGGCACCGGTCGCCGCGGGTATTCGCTCCATCGCGTTTCCTGGCGCAAATACGCTGAGACAGAACTACGGTGCCGCCATTCACGTGGTCGATAGGCTGTCACCAGACCTGTTTGTGTCTTCCGACGAGCACGTGGAGGCTGCGTAGTTAGAGTTGAGCTGTTCACGGTCGACCACAAAGTCGTGGGAACGGCGAGTTGACGCATGTCACTATTGGATCAACATGACTATGTTCGTTGCCCAAGATGCGAAACGACAAGCTTTTGTCGGCGCGATCGAATGTTGAAAGGGACCATCATGGCCCATTCGAAGACAGTGCCTTTGCGCCAACAAAATTGCGCGAAAGGCAATGATCACGCCGGTAACTGGCTGGACAAATTAGCGAGGCGCTTCCTCGGCCTCGGCACTTCAGAGCGTCTTGCGTTGACACTGTTGTCCGTATTGGTGCTGTTTTCTCTGACGGGCGCGGCAATCGCTCTGTTTTCAGGCGTTTCTATGCTTGTTGCGGCGACTGTACTGGGTGTGTTGATCGGCGCGCCCGGTCTAGCGCTGTCGCTTCTGAACCGCAGTTCCGCCCGCAAAAACGATTGCTGAAATTACGCGATTGAAGCGGAACGGCCAGCATTGCGGCCCGAGAAGATGCACCCTCCAAGGAACGTGCCTTCGAGCGAATTGTAGCCATGGTAGCCGCCGCCGCCGAAACCGGCAGCCTCGCCCGCTGCGAACAAGCCTTTTATGACATGGCCTGACGCATTGAGTGCGCGGCTTTCCAGATCGGTCTGCAGTCCGCCAAGCGTTTTTCGCGTGATAACGTGTAACTTGACCGCGATTAGCGGACCGTCGGCCGGATCGAGAAACTTGTGCGGCTTGGCGGTGCGGATCAGCTTGTCGCCCCGGTACTTGCGTGCCGCATGGATCGCCATCATCTGCGCAT
>JBCCRF010000193.1:0-5877 GCA_039208305.1 Pseudomonadota bacterium | reverse complement strand
TATGGACAACACCATATTGACGCCATTCATGGTCACCTGCAGCACCAGTGCCGTGCCCGCTCTCGCGTGGCCCAGCAACCAGCCCAGGATCGAATAATTCACCAGCGTCAGTGGCGCAGAGAGAATGCGGATCGTGAAGTAGTCCCGCACCGCCTTTTCCACAGGCACGGTGGACTCCATCAGCCAAAGGCCCACCGCCAGAATGATCGGCGACAGGACGAGCATCAGGACCCCGATCGCAACGGCTAGGATCAGCGTGCGCAGAATAACCAGGCGCTGTTCCTCTTCATCTTCGGCACCCACTGCCTGCGCCACCAGCGCCGTCGTGCTGCCGCGGAAGAAGTTGAACGTGGTGAAGATCATGTCGAACAGCACCGCCCCCAGCGCCAGACCGCCGAGCAGCGCTGGATCGCCAAGACGACCGACGACACCGGTATCGACAAGTCCGAGCAGCGGCGTGGAAATGAAGGCGAGCGTTGTTGGAACGGCAATCGCCAACACCTGACGGTTGGTGATCTCGAAAGGGCGCGTCGTCAATGTCATAAATCAGCCGCGCACTACCCGATGCACTCCCATCAGCCGTTGGAGCGATAGCTGAACAGGCGGATCAGCAGAAAGGCTGGCACGACCACAGCGGCACCCAGCAGAAAATACTCGAGCGACGACGCGATGGCGTCGAACCCAAGCTCCCAGATATTGGCAAAGAAGGAGATGATGCCGTCGAAGATCGCCATCGGCGTCCAGCCGAGCGTACTCATTATGACGCCCACGATCACCGATGCGATGATCAATTTCACCGCCACCGCTGCGGGGGAACCGCCGAGAAACCGGTTTACCGAACCTGCCATCAGATCATCTCCTGCGCGTCTTAGGGCGATAAACGCCGTGGCACCGCATGTAGGCGGACGCGCGAACACCATCAAGCAGGGTCATGTCAGCGGAGATTGGTCGATCGTGGCGAAGAAAGCGACCACCAATGCCAGTGTCACGATCAGCGTCAGCCATTGTCGCAGGCGTGAAAACCATTGCGGGAAACCCTGATCGGGGCCAGTCATCGCATCCCACGCGCCCTGCCCGGCAAAGCCGATGGCGAGGATACCGAAGACGTAGGGCGCCGGAGCCAACAGGCTGAACCAGCCCACCAAAGACGGCACAACGGAGAAAATGAGTACAAGCGGCGCGACGTCCTCATTGCGCGTGTGCAGCGCGAGCCCCCAGCGGATGCCGCCAAGGAAGGACAGGATCACCGCACCATAAGTCGCCAAACCCTGTTGCACCAAACCGTACCAGGGGTGATCGGTCCCCAACACGAGCAAGCCCACCATGAGCCCGGCAAAGGGAATGAAGCCGGCCAGCGCCAGCAGCCATGCCGTTCTACTCGTCTTTTCCAGCGCGTTCGGCGACGGTGTCTCGGGCTGTTGTCGCGGTATTTGAAAAGCCAAAAAGGTCTCCCGGTCAGTCCTTACGGAACACGAAGCTGGCAAACCAACCGGTGAACATGGCGATGAACACCGCGATGAAGCCGTAGAGCAGCCCGTTGTCATGAGCGAGATCGTAGGTGAACTGCTCAAACCCGATCTTGCGCACGATCATGGTTTCGAACTGCGCGTCGATGAATTTGCCATCGGCAAACAGGAACACCCGAGCCGTGTGTTCGCCAATTGGAACGTTGGCCGGGATCGGCAGTTCCACCTTGAACAGCGTGGGAGACAAAAACTCTACGCCACCGATCTTTTCGGCAAACAGCTCTTGATCGATTTTCAGCCGCGCCAGCGATTCCCGAAAGGTCTGCTCCATGACCTCGCCGCTGTCCGGGCTCGCTTCGCTTTCCTCGATCTCGCGCGGCACGACCGAGAGGTTCTCCAACCCGATTTGCAGGATCTTCACATCGGATGCTTCAGCGATTTCGAACAGCGGCCGGGTGGTGGCGTAAGCGTAGGAGGACGGAACATCGCCAAACACAACCGAAGCGCCATTCGCCCAGATGCCGAGAATTTTCTCCTTGCGCCGCACCGTCACCTCTTCGGTCGGGCCCGAAAGGACAACGACCACATCATATCGCCCCTGCCCCAGCATTTGCTTTTCGGAGACCAGCGCCGGATCGGGGTTTTCGATGGAACCGAAGACAATGATATCTGTCCCATCGAAGGAGGAGGTGATTTCAATCGCCTCATTCGACAGCCCCATCTGGATGGTGCTTTTCTTGAACTCCTGCGCAGCGGCAACAGACGCGATCAGCAGTGAGGCAAGAACGATCAGGGCGCGCACGATCAATGCCCCCCCAGATCAATGGAGAAGAGTTCGTCCGGCGTGTTTACCAGATCCCAGCCCAGGCGGGCGCAGACGGCGAGAACGATGAGGCCAAGAAGCGCGCGCAACTGCTCGCCCTTCAACTTGGTGCCTGCCCGCGCACCGAACTGAGCGCCGATGACCCCGCCAACCATGAGTATGAAGGCCAGCACGACATCCACCGTTTGGTTCGTTGCGGACTGGGCAATCGTGGTAAAGGCGGTGACGAACATGATCTGAAACAGCGACGTACCGATGACGACATTTGTCGGCACCCGCAGCAGATAGATCATCGCCGGCACCATGATGAAGCCACCGCCGACGCCCATGATGGAGGCAAGGATGCCAACCAGCATGCCCAATGCCAGCACGGGGATAACGCTAAGATAGAGCTGCGATTTTTCGAACCGCATCTTGAACGGCAAATTGGTGATCCAATTCTTTTGCTCCGGCAGTGGCATCACCTCTTCCGGCGCGCGGCGGCTTCTGCGGATGGCGTTGATGCTTTCGATGACCATCAGCGTGCCGATGGAGCCAAGAAACACCACGTAAAGAATGGAAATGATCAGGTCGAGCTGACCCGCCTGCCGCAATTGGGCGAAGATGGCGACGCCAAGTGCTGAGCCGATGATACCGCCGGTCAGCAGGACAAGGCCCAATTTGATGTCGACCGTGCCGCGGCGGAAATGCGCCAGTGCGCCGGAAAAGGACGAGGCGACGATCTGGTTCGCCTCCGTCGCCACCGCAACAGCAGGGGGGATGTTGTAGAAAATCAAGAGCGGGGTCATCAGAAAGCCGCCACCCACGCCAAACATACCCGACAGAAAGCCAACGCCAGCCCCCATGCCGAACAGCACGAGGAAATTGACCGACATTTCGGCAATCGGGAGATAGATATTCACGACCGGCGACCTTGGCCTCGAACGCGCGCAGCGGCGCACTTGGCGTGCGTCCCGCACTAGAAAATCAGGAACGGCGCGCCGTGCCGCAAAGTCCACCCCCTGCCGCCCGGCGTCCGCCCGTCATGCGCCTGCGAATTGCGGCTGTCAAACGGTCGCGGGGCGGTTCGCGTGCGAAATCAAGCCTGAACCGCGATTGTCACGCCAGATGCGCCTTTCTGGCACCAAGTCTTATCGGCTGGATGCCAATTTCGCTTCTTCACCCGCTCCTGCACGTCGCTTCGAAATCTGCCACGCCAACGCTGGTGCCGCGATGGCGAGCGCCACAAGATCGGCCTGAAAACTGGGGGCGATCAGCACGATTCCCGACAGCGCAAGAAGCACTCGTTCCAGCGTGTTCATGGGTGCGAGGAAGAAGCCAACCACCGAGGCAGACAGGAACACGACACCCAATATGCAGGAACTTGCCGTGTAGCTGAACGTGGTGAAATCGAACCCGGTCGACGACACGAACAGCAGCACCGGCGCGTAGACGAAGGCCATGGGCGCCACCACCTTACCGAGCCCCAGCGTAAAAGCCGATATGCCAGTACGGAACGGGTTGGAATTCGCAATCGCCGCTGCCGCATAGGCCGATGTACAGACCGGCGGTGTGATCTCCGCCACCACGCCGTAATACAGCACGAACATGTGGCTCGCGATGGGCGGCACACCCAACTGCGCCAGCGCCGGCTGCGCCACTGAGACCAGCATGATGTAAAGCGCGGTGGTTGGGATGCCTGCGCCCATCAGGATGCAGGCGATGGCAACGAAGACGAGCGAGAAGAACAGCGTCAAGTCCGCCACATCTGCCAGCACGACACTGCCGATGGTGAAGAGGTCACCCATGGATTGCGCAAGACCTCCGGCTGCCTGCGTGACCATGAAGCCGATGCGGAAGCCCACGCCCGTGGTGTTGATGACGCCGATGACGATGCCCACCGCCGCCGACGCTGCCCCCACGGCCAGCGCGTATTTCACACCAGTCTCGAACGTGTCCGACATCTCGATCAGCGTCGTGCGCGCTTGCGGGTTAAACGGGCCGATGAGACTGCCGATCACCAGCACGGCTGCGATATCCAGCGCGAAACTGCCATCGGTGAACTTCCAGATGGCGAAGGCGATGAAGGCTGCAGGCAGCACAAACGTGACCGGTTTCGACCATCGCGACATGCCGGTGATGAGCGCCAGCGAAATGCCGCAGAACGCCGACATGAAGGGCGTATAGCCTGCAAACAGCACAACCAGCAGCCCGACGATGGGCACGATATTGGCCCAGCCATCAGCCCAGACGGCGCGCAACTGCGGCAACTGCTCCTTCGTCATGCCCTTCAGGTTCAACCGCCGTGCCATCAGATGCACGACGCTGAACACGCCGACATAGTGCAGGAGCGCCGGGAAGATCGCGGCAATGACGATGGTGGTGTAAGGCACCTCCAGAAACTCTGCCATGATGAAGGCGGCTGCCCCCATGATCGGCGGCGTGATCTGCCCACCAGCGGATGCGGCAGCCTCCACTCCGCCCGCGAAATGGCCGGGATAACCCAGCCGCTTCATATTGGGAATCGTCAGCGCGCCGGTGGAGACGGTGTTGGCGACGGAAGAACCGGAGATCGTGCCGAAAAAGGCCGACGATACGACCGACACTTTTGCCGGACCACCCGTGTAGCGGCCGGCAAGGATTGTCGCGTTGTCGATGAACAACTGGCCTAGCCCCGTGCGCTGCGCGATGACGCCGAACAGCACGAAGTGAAACACGATGGTGGAGACCACCCACAACGTGACGCCGAAAATGCCCTCCTGCGGGAAATACATCGACGAGACGAACGTGTTGAAGCGCACGCCGGGGTGCTGGAGGATGCCGGGGAAATATTGGCCGAACAGCGCGTAGGCGATGAAGATGCCGATGATCAGCGGCAACACCCAGCCGAGCGTGCGCCGTGCGATATCGAGCGTGAGCACGATGAGGATGACGCCAAACGTAACGTCGAACCCGTTCGGGTTGCCCATCCGAAACGTCATCTCATCGATGCCGAGGAAGGGGATGCCCCGCCACGCGAGCCCCACATAAAGCGAGACAATGACGCCAAGGATCATCGCCACAAGATCGTAAAGCGGCACATTGCCGATGCGCCAGCGCGAGGCCTTTACGCCATAGAGACCATCGGTGCGGAAGATCGGGAACAGGGCGTAGGTGAGAATGAAGAGGCCCGACAGATGGAAGCCCATATGCCAATAATCCGTCGGCAGGCCGAAGCCCGCTGTGAAATAGTGATAGACCGCAAACACCAGCGCAATCGTGCGCAGGAACGTGCCGAGGCGCGGTGAAACTTCGCGGACGGCAACGCCCTCATCATATTCGCGCTCGATCGCCTTCAGCTCTTCATCGGTGAGCTCGCGGTTCTCCTGCGCTCTGCTGAAATCGCTCATCCCCACATCCCCTCAAAATAAAAAAACAGGCGGCACCCGTGCGGATGCCGCCTGCGAAAACGGTCAAACCGTCAAACCGGAGCCTACTTCAGTAGACCGGCTTCCTTGTAGAACTTCTCGGCACCGGCATGCAGCGGCACGCCGAGCGCCGCCACACCGTCGAGCGCGGTGTCGGGCGTGATCTGCTTGCCTTTGGGGTGGCCGTTATCCAGCAGCTTGC
>JBCCRF010000192.1:0-5887 GCA_039208305.1 Pseudomonadota bacterium | reverse complement strand
GATGAGCGTTTCGGTTTCACTTCAAGGCGCGTTCGGCGAGTTCGACCTCGACGTGGCATTCGACGCGCCCACCGGTTGTATTTCCCTGTTCGGCCGTTCCGGCGCGGGCAAGACCACCATCGCCCAGAGCATCGCGGGATTACGACAGGTGAAGCAGGGTCGCATCGTGGTGGATGGCGACGTACTGCTGGACACGCAAGCAGGCGCGAACACTGCCGCCCAGGAACGGCGCATCGGTGTCGTCTTTCAGGAAGCGCGCCTGTTCCCACACTACGATGTGACGCAGAATCTAGAGTTCGCGAAGCAGTTTCTCGACGGACGTGTGCCGCAGCTTTCGTTTGATGAAGTCGTAGACCTTCTCGACATCCGTCCTTTGTTGAAACGACGTCCGCGTGACCTGTCAGGTGGCGAGAAGCAGCGCATTGCGATCGGGCGCGCGCTTTTGTCGGCTCCTCGACTTTTGGTTCTGGACGAACCACTGACGGGGCTTGATGGAGAACGGCGCGAGCAGATTCTGCAAGCCTTGGAACGACTGCGCGACAGAGCGGCGCTGCCGATGATCCACATTAGCCATTCCGTCAGCGAGGTTGCGCGAATGGCCGACACGCTGGTGCTTCTGGCGAACGGCAAAGTGCAACATAGCGGTGCGGCGCGGGAGTTGTTTTCCGACCCGGATCTGGCGGGGCATCTGGGCGACAGCGAAGCGGGGTCGATACTGCTTGCCGTTGTGTCGGGCCATGATGGACAAGCCACCATGGCCATGCTCGGTGAGCAGACCTTCCACCTCCCGCGCCTCGACGCTGCGAAAGGCACTGCCTTGCGGCTGCGGATCAAGGCGACAGATGTTATCGTTGCGACGGAACGGCCTAGCGGTTTGTCCGCACAAAACGTACTTCCAGCAACCGTCGATGAGATCACCCGCCGTGCCGATGGTGACGCGATGGTGGCGCTCTCGCTTGGCGACCAACGGTTGCTGGCAAGGGTGACCGCATCAGCGGTCGATGCTCTTGGGCTGGCGACTGGGCAGGCCGTCTACGCGATCATCAAATCCACCAGCGTGCCACGGGCTGATATTGGGGCGATCGGTTAAGGCAGGCGCACCTGAAATGGTTCGGTCAGATCGAATTCTTCGAGGTTTGGACCATCCGACACGCGGTCCATCACCAGAAAGTTCGACGGTTCCACGAGTGGCGTGAGCACGCCGTGCCAGGTGTTGCGGGCAATATTCACACCTTGCGATGCGGTTGCGAGAAAGGCTTGTGGGTCGATAGGTTTGCCGTCCGCATCGGCGCACACGACCACGAGCCAGTCGTGTTGGCCGAGCGGGTAGAATGCCTGCGACCCCAACGGATGCCGCTCAACAAGGTCCACAATATGCGGCAGCGCATAGGGCTGACCGGCGAAGATTGACAGCCCGACATCGCCCTCAACATCCGCCGTTGCGAGCGCATGATGGCGGATGCACTTGCCACGGTTGATGGATATTTCTTTCGCCGAACCGAGCTCAATGACCTCTCCGTAAGAATCAAACTGATCAGCCGTGAGCGGCTGTGCGATGATGGTTTTCACAGGTCCACCTCAATGGTTCCACCGGGCTTCGCAGCACGGGATTGGCACAGGATGATGGACGTCTCGCGCTGTTTCTTGGAGAGCACGAAATCGCGGTGCTCCACCTCACCGTCAATCAACCCGCAGCGGCAAACGCCGCAGATGCCATCTGAGCATTTCACATCCACAGCGATACCAGCTTTTGCCAGAACATCCGTGGCCGCCAGATCGGCTGGGACCGTGAGTGTTTTGCCGCTCTTTGCGAGTTTCAGCTGAAATTCGTGGTTTTCATAGTCCGGCTGCTCCGGCACGGAGAAGTATTCGAGGTGGCGGTTGTCTTCCGGCACGCCAGCTTTCGCAGCCGCCTGCATCACCGCATCCATGTAGATATCCGGTCCGCATGTATAGACGTGGGTGCCCTCCGGCACGCTGGCGAAGATTGCGGCAAGATCGGCGCGGCTTTTCTCGTCAGACACATGCAGATGCACACGATCTGCCCACGGCATCGCGGCTAGATCATCAAGATAGCCCGCGGAACCTCTCGAGCGTATCGAGTAGTGCATCTCGAAATCCATACCCTTGGCATGGGCCTCATGCGCCATGGCGATCATCGGCGTGATGCCGATGCCGCCGCCCATAAGGAAGGTCTTCTTCGCCCCATGGTGCAGTGGGAAATGGTTGATCGGGCGGGAGATGAAAATCTTGCGCCCCTTGGTGAAGATGCGGTGCAGCAATGCGGAACCGCCGCGCCCCTCATCTTCCCGCAGCACGCCAATCTGGTACCGGCTGCGATCAGCAGGATCGCCGCTCATTGAATACTGCCGCAGGAACTCCGGTGCGACCACGATGTCGAGATGAGCGCCCGCCTGCCACTCCGGTAAAGGCGCACCGTCCAACGTTGCGAACTCGTATTTGGTCACACCATCGGCCATTGGCTCAGCAGTCACGACCTCGACACGAATGACGGGCGCGTCGCCATCGATGCGGTACTCGTGAACGACATCCGCCGCATCACCACGGGCAATCGCCGCCTTATACTCCTGTGCGGTCACCATGGCCTGATAGGCCTCGATGCCCTTCTCGCGATCCATGGGGAAGGGGAACGGCCAGGGGTGCGGCGCTAGCGGGGCGGGATAGACGGCAAGCGTCTGGTCTTCGTATTTCAGATCGAGGTCGCGTTGCAGGTCACGCTCGTTGAGCGGGTGTTTGGTGGGGCGGTAGCCGCCGTCATCTTCAAGCTCCAGATCCCACCACCATTTCTTCGTCAGGTTCAGCCCGCCATTGCCCACCATATCGTCCAGCTTGGCGAGGTAGGGCGCGGCCGCTGGCAGGTTCATAGCCGCCCAGCGAAACGGTTTTTCGGCGAACAGCCCTTCGAGGTTCCACGGGCAAGTTTTCATGCAACGCCCGCACATTGATCCGCCCTTGGTGGTGATGCGGTAGGTGGCGCAACGTTCGGAATCCGACTTCCAGATTTCGTACCCATTGAACATCAGTTTCGGGCCGGCGGTTATGGCCCCGGACGGGCATTCACGCGCGCATTTGAGGCAGGAGTTGCAGAATTTCTGCATTCCAAAATCGATGGGTTTGTCATGGGCAAGCGGCAGAGTGGTGGTGACAACCCCACTTTTCAGGCGTGGACCGAGAAACGGATTGAGGATGACCTCACCGATGCGCGACACCTCCCCCAAACCGGAAAGCAAAAGTAGCGCCGGCTGCAGAACCTCGCCATCCATCACACTGTGGGCTTTCGCCGGGTAACCGAGATTGCGGATTTGCCGAGCGATGATGCCCCCCAGCATGGAAAACCGCAGATAGGCGCGCATGGACTGCGCAACCGAAATCCAGTCGTCGCCCGATGCGCCTTCCATGGTCTCGTAGCCCTGATCGATGATCATGGAGATCGCCTGGTCGTGTGGCGGGTTGATCTCTTCGCCTAGCGCGTTGTGGCTGTACCAGGTCCAATCCGGGCAGCGGGACAGGCCGACCGCATCGACACCCAAAAAGTAGCTCGCCGCCTTGATGGCGTCGGCGTGGAACTGAGCATCGGGCGCAACCGGTTCGCCATCGCCTACTCCGCCTTGCAGCAGAACGAAGGCACCGAGAGCGCGACGTTGCGCCGAAGATGGAGCGGCCTTGCGAACATATTTGCCAGCGGTGGCTGCGGCCTGATTGGTCTTGCCCATATCGCCGAATTGAGCACGGGCGAACATGTCCGCCCGCTTCGGGACACGGGCGACGCGCGCTTCATCGATATAAGTCGTCGGCTCGTCGACACGCTTCAATGTTTCAAACGGATGGGGGCCGTCGACATAGCGGCGCTTGGAAAAGGGTTCGCGGTTAAAGGCATTCTTGGCAAAGCCTTTGCCCACTTGCCACGCGACGCCGTGAGTACGGTGGCGCGGCTGATCCACCAGCGGCACCAGGGGCCTGTCGGGTTCTATTTCCAAGCTGGTTGTCACAGCGGCAACGCCGAAGCGGGTGCCGAGATAGGGGTTCACCAGCGCGCCATCTTCTACTGTGGCCAGCCCTGCCGCAACGGTGAGCGTGTGCAAGTTCACCTCACTGGTGGTGCCGGTATGAGCGCGGGCATCGTGACCCAAGATGCGGATGTAGTTAGCGATGACAACAGCGGTTTCGGACGCTCTCAAGCAGGCCCGCTGCGCCTGTGCATCCTGCAGCCATGCCCCACCTGGTTCGTCCGGCTTCGGGTCGCGTGGGTATTCCACTAGAAAGATAAGCGCGTGGGTGTGACCATCAATCGTGGCGGGCGGCGCATCCATGCTTTCGCGCAAATCCGCCATGATGAGATCGATACCGGCGGCGAGCGTTGTGGTCTGACGCGTTCTTAGATCGTCCGCCAGTGCGTCGATATCGGGGTTGCGAACGGCGGCACTCAGATGCGCCTGCGGCGGGATCTTGCAGATGCCCACCATGGACGCATCGCTGAAATAGCCGAACCCTTTCAGATGGTTCGCCCGCGCGACAGGATCAGTCGGGCACTCGGCAACCGCCTTGTTCACCAGTCCGTCCCGGATAGCATCCAGCATCGCCTGATGCGGCGCCATTGCGTTGACGATGGAGAGCGGGTCTTCGGGCCTTGAAAAAGACACCGGCTCAAAGGCAGGCACGTTTGCCAAATCGGCTTCATCACGACGCGCAAGCCGCTCCAGCGGATAAGGGCCCATATGGACCGGCCTGTCCTTGTCGGAAAAGATGCGCATGGCGAAAGCCTAGCAGGCCACTACGTGCCGCAGAAGGTTTGCAGCACGGCCTCGCCTGTCGTGGGTGGTAACGTCAGATACTCCTCACCAGAGGCGACTTCGAATGGATCGTTTAGCGCGGCGTGCAGCGCGTGGAAGGGTTGCAAGTCACCCTCCAATGCCGCCGAGATGGCCTCTTCAATCCGGTGATTGCGCGGGATGATGCGCGGGTTGGCTTTGTCAAAGCGCGGACCGCCCTGCCCGTTCCATGCCTCCTGCACGGTCGCCTGCCATTCACCCTCCGGCAGCTCTTCAAAGCGTTGTTCTTCCAGCGCGACGAAACTGTTGGTGAAGTCGGAGCCCACATCCTGCATCGCGGTCAACATGTCGGCTAGCAATTGTGGGCCGGCTTCACTGCCGGGCAACAGACCGAGTTTGCCATTGGCCATTGCCTTGTGTTCCGACGCGTAGAACGTGCCGAACTTGTTGACGGTCTCCTGCGCGAATTCCACCGCGCGTTTTTCATCATCATCAATCAACGGCAAGAGCGCCTGTGCGAATTGCACCATGTTCCAATGAGCAACACTGGGCTGGCCGCCATAGGCGTATCGCCCCCCGTGATCGATGGAGGAGAACACTTTGGCGTTCTGAAAATCGTCCATGAAGGCGCAGGGGCCATAGTCGATGGTCTCGCCAGACAGCGCGACATTGTCGGTGTTCATTACGCCGTGAATAAAACCAAGCCCCATCCATTTCGCCACCAGGGCTGCCTGCCGTTCCATGACCCGCTGCAACAAGGCCAGCGCGGGGCGTTCTGCGTCCGCGAGGTCCGGATACAGGCGGTTAATGGCATAGTCGACCAGCAGGCTCAGGTTCTCCTTGTCGCCACGAATGGCGAAGAACTGCACGGTGCCGACCCGCAAATGGCTGCGCGCAACGCGCGTCAGAATCGCACCCGGCAGCACCGCTTCACGCACCACCCGTTCACCGGTGGCGACAGCAGCAAGCGCCCGTGTGGTCGGAACACCGACGGCGGCCATGAATTCGGAGACGATGTATTCGCGCAGCACGGGGCCGAGCCACGCGCGGCCATCACCACCGCGAGAAAAGGGCGTTGGGCCGGACCCTTTCAGCTG
>JBCCRF010000191.1:0-5931 GCA_039208305.1 Pseudomonadota bacterium | reverse complement strand
GCCAGCTTCGGCGGGGCTTGCCCAAAACTCGCCGTCCACACCGCATTTACCCGCCCGCGCGAAGTCATGTGTGAGCGCGTGATCAATCAGGAGGGGCAGGTTTTTCTCACGCTCTGCGCCACTGCGCCAGGGCCGCGCTCGCTGGCGGGAGAGCGACCGGCGCACACCGCAACGCTGCTTGGCATTCTCGACGCTCAGGCCACCGCCGTGATGGCCGCGCAATCGGGCAGGGGCGACAAGAGCGGCCCCACCATCCTGATGCGAGATGAGGCGGCGGGCCATGGCATCGTGCACGCCAAACAATTGGGCGACGTGCAGACCGTCCCTCCCATCCCCATCGGCCCGGCTTGTCGGTTGTGCGAGCGCAACGACTGCATAGCCCGCTCCGCCCCGCCGATTACGAGGCCGTTGGGGCTCGATGATCTGGTGTCCGGCTTCGGGCCGTATGGACTGACTTGAGTTGCGTTCGCAGAAAACGCTCACGCTTAGTGTCTATCGAGGCTTAAGATCGAGCGAAAGCAACTCGCCCCTATGGCGAGTTGCGAGGCGGCGAAGAGCCGCCCGGCAAGCAATCTTGCCGCCCCTTCGGAGCGAAGGGCGAAGCCCGACAGCGCGAGAACAGAGATGTGTGACTTTTGCCACGCATGGTACCGCGAAAACATGGTTAACGCGGCGTTAAGCCTTCGCCTGCCATGAAGTCTTCGCATTGTGCCGCAACGAGTGTTGCGTCGGCGCCGGGATTGGATTGTCCGGCAGGGTTTTGATGGGATGATGTCCGGCGGGGGCCGCGGCATTCAAGACAAAGCAAGGAACGTTTCGATGAAAGCTTCGATCACCGCCGCCGTTCTGGCATCTGCCATGATCTTCGGTGCACCAGCCGCCTATGCCGCCTGCTCCAACACGTCGGCGGGCTTCAACCAGTTCAAAAAGAATTTTGCCGCCAAGGCCAAGCGCAATGGCGTGGGTCGCAAGGGCATCGGCGCACTGATGGACGCGAAATACTCCAACAGCGTCATCAAGTTCGACCGTCGTCAGGCGCGGTTTTTCAAAAAGGCCGGTCGTTCCAAGACGAACTTCAACTCCTTCTACGCGAAGAAGACCAAGGGTCTGAAACCGCGCGTGCAGCGCGCGCTGAACAAGAACCGCAAGCTGTTCTCCTCGCTGGAGCGCAATTTTGGCGTCCAGAAAGAGGTTCTGGCCACGATTTGGGGCATGGAAACCAATTTTGGCGGCTATACCGGCAAGATCGACACGATGAACGCTCTGGCGACGCTGTCTCACGATTGCCGCCGCACCGGCCTGTTCTCTAAGAACTTGCTGGCCGCGATGAAGATCTACGACAAGGGCTGGATTTCTCGCTCCGCCATGAAGGGCGCCGGCCACGGCGAATTGGGCCAGATGCAGTTCATGGCCGAGAACTACCTGAAATACGCCATCGACTATAACAATGATGGCAAGCGCGATCTCGTGCGCTCCCGCGCCGACGCGCTGGCCTCTGCCGCCAACTTCCTGGTCCGCCACGGCTGGCAACCAATGGGCAACTACCAGCCCGGCAGCCGCAATTTCCGCGTGCTTAACAGCTGGAACGAGTCGACCGCGTATCAGCAGACCATCGCTAAATTTGCAGCTTCGCTGTAAATTCAGCTTTCATTTGTGCTCACGCAGTCGGCTTCGCCGACGCTCCGCGAGGGCGGGCGACGCCCGGTCGCTATTCGCTCCTGCGGACCTTAGGTCCGCGGGAGTTTCCATTTCAAGCGGCTAAAAAACACTTTAAGACCGGACGCGACACATCTCGCGCCCGGTCTTTTCATGTCCGCAGACGATCCTCGACTTGCCGATTTTTTGGCTGCTCATCCTGCGCTGCAACAGGTCGAATTGGTCCTCACCGATCCCAACGGTATCCCGCGTGGCAAATGGGCGCCGGTCGCAACGCTGAAGAAGGCCTTCGGCGACGGTGTGAATTTCCCGCTGTCGCTGCATGGGTTGGATATCTGGGGTAGCGAGGTGGCAGCAACCGGATTGCATATCGAATCCGGTGATCGTGACGGCTTCTGCATCGCCGTGCCGGAGACGCTCGCCGCCCTGCCTTGGTCAGACGGGGAACTGGTCGGAGCCGATCAGGCCACCACCGCCCAGGTGATGCTGGAAACCCTGACGCCGGAGGGAGATGGTTTTGGCGGATGCTCCCGCACTGTGCTGCGTCGCGCGGTGCAGCGGTTGGCGGCGGACGGCCTCACCGCAGTCTGCGCGGTGGAACTGGAGTTTCACCTGCTGACGCTCGAGGCCCGCACCGGCGCGCCCTTCGTTGTGGCTGAAACGGACGCCGCCTTCGACAACACCCATATGTACGATCTGGAGGCGCTGGCGGAAAAAGCGCCCGTCTTCGCTGCCATCCGCCGTGCGGCGGCGTGGGCGGGGGTTCCCATCGACACGGTGGTAAAGGAGGCAGGGCCCGGTCAATATGAGGTGAATCTCACCCACCGCGCCGACCCGCTGCGCGCCGCAGACGACGCGGTGCAACTGCGCCGCATCGTGACAGAAGCCGCGCGCCAATACGACATAGTGGCGACCTTCATGGCCAAGCCTTTTCCGGAACAACCCGGCAACGGCATGCACGTCCATATCAGCCTGCTGGACGAGGCAGGGCAGAATATCTTTGCCGCTGAAGATGGACCAGCGCGCCAGCGCCATGCGGTCGCGAAACTGCTGGAAACGATGGCAGAGACAACGCTGATCTTCATCAACACCTGGAACGGTTTTCGCCGCATGGCCCCCGGTTCTTATGCGCCGACGCGGGCGAATTGGGGCGACAACAACCGTTCTGTCGCACTGCGCCTGCCCGCTGCCCCACCCGCCGCGCGGCGCATTGAGCACCGCGTCGCCGGTGCCGACGCCAATCCTTATCTGCTGCTCGCCATTTTGCTGGAAGGTATGAGGCAAGGGTTACAAGCGGGCAACGAACCGCCGCTTGGGCTCACTGGTAACGCTTACGACCGTGCGACACCAAACAGGGGTGAACGGCTGCCATCTTCGATGGCCGATGCGCTGGAGCTGTTCGAGGGGAGCGCCTTCGCTAAACGGGCTTTGGGGGGCGAGATGCACCACATCATCTGCGCGCTCAAAGCGGCGGAACTGGCCACCTTCAACGCCCATGTGAGCGATTTCGAGCGTGCCACTTTTGTGTAGCCAAAACCTCTCCGCGCAGATGCCGATTTTGCATTTGCGTCGCCGCCTTCGCCTGCCCTAGACTTTCGTAAACGGCCCGCATCGATGGCCATCATCACATCCATCCAAGGACTTTTCTGCCCATGAGCAATTTCGTCAAAGCCCTGATCCTCGGCACCGCCTCCATCGCTCTTGCCTCCGCTGCATCCGCGCAGGAGCGCACGCTGAACGTTTACAACTGGTCGGATTATATCGACGAAGAGGTGCTGAAAGAGTTCACGGCGGAAACCGGCATCAAGGTCACCTATGACGTGTTCGATTCCAACGAAGTGCTGGAAACGAAACTGCTTGCTGGCGGCACGGGTTACGATGTCGTCGTGCCCTCCGCCACCTTCCTGGCCCGTCAGATTCAGGCCGGTGTGTTTCAGGAGCTCGACAAGTCCAAACTGCCCAA
Organism: Pseudomonadota bacterium; assembly: GCA_039208305.1. Lineage (GTDB taxonomy): Bacteria > Pseudomonadota > Alphaproteobacteria > Rhizobiales > Rhizobiaceae > Pseudahrensia. Next base: position 2,312 of record JBCCRF010000191.1, on the reverse strand, counting down.
CATGAAAAACATGTGGCAGGTCGTGACCGACCGCACCGAGACTTACGATCCCGGCCAGACATACTCCATCAACTACATGTGGGGCACCACCGGCATCGGCTACAATGTTGGCGCGGCGAACCAGCGTCTCGGCGAAGGCAAAGTTCCTTCATGGGAGACGATCTTCAATCCCGAAGAGCTCGCCAAATTCAAGGATTGTGGCATCCACATGCTGGACGCGCCCACTGAGATGGTTCCTGCTGCGCTGAACTATCTCGGCAAGGACCCGGACTCCAAGAACAAGGACGACATTGCCGCCGCCGGTGAACTGCTGGCGAAGGTCACGCCCAACATCCAGAAGTTTAATTCGTCGGAATATATCAATGGTCTTGCAAACGGCGATATCTGCCTCGCCGTCGGCTGGTCCGGCGACGTGTTCCAGGCCCGTGACCGCGCGGCGGAAGCAAAGGCGGGTGTCGAAGTGGGCTACGTGATCCCCACCGAGGGCGCGCAGATGTGGTTCGACCAGATGGCCATTCCTGCAGATGCGAAGAACGTGGAAGAAGCCCACATCTTCCTCGACTACATCATGCGTCCGGAGGTGATCGCGAAGGCTTCCAACTACGTTTACTACGCTAATGGCAACGAGGCCTCCCAGCCGATGCTGGAAGAGGATATCACCGGCGACCCGGCGATCTATCCCGATGAAGCAACGTTGGCGAAGCTCTTCGTCACGACACCGTACGACGCTCGCTCGCAGCGTCAGGTCACCCGCGCCTGGACCACGGTGAAAACAGGCCAGTAACGGCGCGGCGCGAGACGGGCAGGGGGCATGGCACAAGCGACCGGCCAACAACGCCGGACGTTCCAGCCATGGCTCGCCGACGGCATGGAGGGGGCGCCCGCCCCTTTCATCGAGTTTCGCAATGTCACAAAGCGCTACGGCGCGGTGACGGCTGTCGACGACCTGTCTCTCTCCATCTATGAGCGCGAATTTTTCGCGCTTCTCGGCCCGTCTGGCTGCGGCAAGACCACGCTGATGCGGATGCTCGCAGGGTTCGAGGAGGTGACGGAAGGAGCCGTCTATCTCGACGGGCAAGATCTTGCGGGTGTGCCGCCCTACCGGCGCCCCGTGAATATGATGTTCCAGTCCTACGCGCTCTTTCCCCATATGAGCGTGGCGAAGAATATCGGCTTCGGCTTGAAGCAGGACGGCGTCGCCAAAAGCGAGATCGATGCAAAGGTCGCCGAGATGCTCGCGCTGGTGAAGTTGGAGGCTTATGGTAACCGTAAGCCGGACCAGCTCTCCGGCGGTCAGCGTCAGCGTGTGGCGCTGGCCCGGTCCCTCGCCAAACAGCCCAAACTGCTACTGCTGGACGAGCCGCTCGGCGCGCTCGACCGCAAGCTGCGCGAGGAAACCCAGTTCGAGCTGATTGACCTGCAGGAGCGCCTCGGCATCACTTTCATGATCGTCACCCACGATCAGGAGGAGGCGATGACGGTGGCGGACCGCATCGCTGTAATGGACCACGGCAAGATCGTGCAGGTGGACCCGCCTTCAATCATCTACGAAGAACCCAACAGCCGCTACGTCGCTGACTTTTTGGGCGACATCAATCTGCTGGAGGGGAAGGTGACGGGCGTCACCAAAGGCGTCGCCACTCTGGAGCGCGCGGACGGCACGGCGGTCAAAGTCGCCACGGACGCCGCACCCACCACCGGCTCCACCGCATGGTTTGCCGCGCGACCTGAGAAATTGACGATCTCGCGTAAGAAAACTGGCCTGAAAAATCCGCTTGCCGGCGAAGTCTGGGATATCGCCTATCTGGGCGGGCGTACGCTGTACAAGGTGAAGCTTGCCCAAGCGGAGCTGGGAAACAAAAAGGGTTCGGACGACTTCGTCCGCGTCGCCGTGCTGAATTCCCATGGCGATGAGGACGAGACGCTGACCTGGGAAGAGAAGGTCTGGGTCGGGTGTGATCCTGCAGCAGCGCGGTTGTTGGTGCGATGAGGTCGGACCGGCTCAGCGTCACCATGTTTGCGGCAAGTCGAAACGAATGCCTCATGCTTCCTACCTTTCCACGGAGGGGAGGTGGGAGTTTGGCGCATGTGCTGTGCTGGACAGCGGGCATCCCAAAAGCCTCTATGCTACTGGCCAGGCCATGCTGAACCGCATCGCCTCCCGCGCGGTTATCTGGCTGCCCTACATCTGGCTTGCGATCTTCTTCCTTGCGCCTTTTGCGCTGGTGGCGAAACTGTCGCTGTCACAGCCGGCTATCGCCATGCCGCCCTATCTTCCGGCCTTCGATTTCATTGATGGCATTCGCGGCTGG
>JBCCRF010000190.1:0-5940 GCA_039208305.1 Pseudomonadota bacterium | reverse complement strand
TTCATGTTGAACAGCGGGCCGCCGGAGTTACCGCGGTTGATGGCAGCATCCGTCTGGATAAAGCTGTCATAAGGGCCGGAACGGATGTCGCGCTTGGTGGCCGACACGATACCAAGGGTCACCGAACTGCCTTGCCCAAACGGGTTGCCGATCGCCATGACCCAATCCCCAACACGGGCAGTGGCGGATCGGCCGAACTCAACCGCTTGCAGCGGCTGTTCCGGTTCGACCTTCAGGACAGCGATATCGGTTTTTGGATCGGTGCCGATCACTTCAGCCTTCAGCGAACTGCCATCGGTAAACTCAATCTCGATCTCATCGGCGTCTGCAATGACGTGATTGTTAGTGATGATGATGCCAGCCGGATCAATTACGAAGCCAGAACCAAGTGAACTCACCGAGCGCGGACGACGTTGGCGTGGGCGATTGCCGCCACGCTCCTGATTGCGGAAGAATTCGTCGAAGAAATCCTGAAACGGCGATCCATCTGGCACCTGTGGGCGCGGCGCTCGGCTGGAGTTATCGTTGTTGTTGCCGACATTCTGCGAGGTGGAAATGTTCACCACCGCGCCGATCAACTCGTCGGCCAAATCCGCCACGGAGGCTGGACCGGCAGCATGCGCCAACGGCACGAGGCCTGACGCGTTGGGCGCAACGAGCGACGGTGTCGCAAACATCGCCGCAGCGGCGGCGGCAGTGATGAAAAGCTTCTTGATCATATCCGATCTCCAAGGTTGGCCGAACCATTCCAGCCAGCAAATCGTGGTCCTATCGTGAAGAAAGGCGCGACCGGTGTCATCCGTCCGCGCCTTCGCTTCTGATTAAATCTTCGTCATCCGCGCACCAACCAGACGATACCGACGCCAAAGGCGAGCGCGATGAGGCCGCCGGAACGCAGTTCACGGTCGCTCATCTCAGTCACCATCGCCGCCAGTTTGCGGGCAACGTGCGGTGCGCCCGCATAGAGCGCACCTTCTATAGCTATAAAAGCGCCGATGATGGCGAGGATTTCAGTCACTCGCGGAACCGACGTCCTTAGTTGGCAGGCGACGTTGGGCGGGTCGGTGCACCACCCGCATCGCGGAAGAAGCGGAAGAATTCCGAATCTGGCGACAGAACAAGTGTCGTGTCGGAATTTTCCAACGCCTCACGATAAGCCAGCATGGAGCGGTAGAACTCGAAGAATTCCGGATCCTGCGTGTAGGCTTCCGCGAAGATGCGGTTGCGGTCACCCTCACCCTCACCGCGCAGAATTTCAGCTTCGCGCTGGGCTTCGGCTTTCACTTCCACAGTCTGGCGGTCCGCTGCAGCACGGATGCGGCGAGCAGCCTCCTGACCACGGGCGCGAATACGCTCGGCTTCAGCCAGACGCTCTGCGCTCATGCGCTGGAAGGTCTGGTCTGAGACTTCTGCCGTCAGGTCCGTGCGGCGCACGCGGACATCGACAACCTGCACGCCGAGGTTCTCAGCTTCAGGGCGCATCTGGTCGCGCACTTCACGCATCATAGCCGAGCGTTCTTCGGAAAGAGCAGCCTCAAACCCACGACGACCGTAGGTCTGACGCAGGGCAGCGTCGAGACGCGAACGAAGCCGCGTTTCCGCCTGCTGCACCGAGGCCCCCACCTGCTCGCGGAACTTTCGCGGGTCGGAAATCTGGTAGGTCATGAAAGCGTCCACCTCGTAGAACTTACCACCGGAAACCTGAACGCGAATGTCATCAAGGTCGAAGCGCAGAAGCCGGTCTTCGATGATGAGAACCGTATCGAGCCCTGCAAAGCCAAACGGCAGCTTCATGTTGAGACCCGGGTCACTTTCCACGCGCACAATCTCACCAAAGCGTAGCACGATCGCCTGCTCACGCTCGTTGACCACGAAGAAGGAGCTCCAAAGCAGAAGAATGACGACGGCTACGGCGCCCAGAAGGGCTGTCAGACGATTGCTCATCAGTTGGTTCCTCCGGTCGTGTTGTTGCTGGACTGCTGGGCCCGGCGATTGACTTCAGGCAGCGGCAGATAAGGCACGACGCCTGTTCCACCCTGACCGTTGGCGCCCCCCTGCTCCATGATCACCTTGTTGGAATCGCGCAGCACGCCCTCCATGGTTTCAAGGAACAAACGCTTGCGGGTCACTTCGGGGGCCTGTGCGTATTGCTCGTAGACAGAAAGGAAACGCTGAGCTTCACCTTCCGCTTCCTGAACGATGCGATTCTTGTAAGCCGCAGCGTCTTCGCGGATTTGCGCCGCTTCACCGCGGGCTTCACCGAGAACGCGGTTGGAATAGCGATTAGCTTCTTCCTGAAACTGATCCTCGTTCTGCTCTGCGCGCTGCACCTCGTCGAACGCGTCAGCCACCGCCGCCGGCGGGGCCACGTCCTCGATATTAAGCGCACGGATGCCGATGCCGGTACCGTATTCGGTGAGAATCGCTTGAGTGATCTCACGCACCTCCTGCGCAATGCCCTGACGGTCATCACGGAACACATCCTGTGCCGGACGACGACCGACGACCTCACGCATGGCGCTTTCCGCCACTTCTTCCACCATTCCAGTGGGGTCGTTCACGTTGAAAAGAAAGTCCTTCGGCGTCTGCACGTCGTACTGAACCGAGAAAGTCACATCCACGATGTTCTGGTCACCGGATAGCATCAGTCCTTGCGACGACCCACCGCGACCGCTGGAGCCGATATCCACCTGGCGGACACCGATATTGACCTTATCAACGCGCTCGAAGGGCCAGAAGGCGAAGTGCAGACCAGCTTCGTTCACATCATTGCGCGGCACACCAAACACGGTCTCCACAGCAAGCTCGTCCGCTTCCACCTGATAGGCGGAAGAGAAAACGTAGAGACCTGCGACGATGACCGCGATGATGCCGAGACCGGCTGCACCGATCTGTTTGCCGGACCCGCCAGAGCCACCACCGCCGGGGATGATAGTCTTCAGTCGGTCCTGACCGCGACGCAGCATTTCTTCGAGGTCCGGTGGCTGATTGCCGCCACCGCCACCGGTAGGGCCTCCCGGTCCGCGTGGGGGCTGGCCCCATGGGCCGCCTGTCGGGCCACCATTGTTTCCACCAGGCCGGCCACCGCCGGTTTGATTGCTCCAGGGCATATAATGTCCTTGTCCAAAAGATCGGAGTTCGTTCGTAACACTTTGGTTGACAACCGGTTCCGGAGTCGTTCCGGTTTCACATGTTGCCGCTTCCACATGACGGTATAGGGTTGCGGCCCATCCCTTTCAACGAAACGCGCCGCGAATTACCAAACGATAAGGTGCGGCAAGGCCGCGCTATGACTTCACCCTCTCATGCACTCTTTCGCCGGTAGACGCGATAGGTGGTCGCCTCGCTGTCTTTCGGCCCGGCCGGGACGGCTTCTTCGTGTTCCAAGGCCCAGAGTTGGGAGTTCAATTCCGGAAAGACCGTGTCGCCCTGCGGTTTCGCGTGAACGGTCGTCAGATGGACGATGTCAGCACGGTCGAGGGTCTGTGCATAGATTTGCCCGCCGCCCACAATGGCGATCTCATCGACGCCGCTTGCGACTGCGATTTCATGCGCCAGGTCGAATGCCTGATCGAGAGCGTTGACGACCACAGCGCCTTCGGCCTGATAGCTCTTGTCCCGCGTGACAACAATCGAGGTGCGGCCCGGCAGGGCTTTTCCGATGGAAGCGAAGGTCCTACGGCCCATGATCATGGGCTTGCCAATGGTCAGCGCCTTAAAACGCTTCAGGTCGGACGATAGCCGCCATGGCATGTCGCCATCAGCGCCGATAACGCCGTTTTCCGCCGCGGCCACGATGATGGCGACCCGAACGCTCACACCGCAACCTTCGCTGCGATATGCGGGTGCGGATCGTAGCCCATCAGGTCGAAATGCTCGTAGTCGAAGCCGAAAATGTCATCCACCGACGTGTCGATGTTCATGCTCGGCAGCGGGCGCGGTTCGCGGGTCAGCTGCTCGCGCGCCTGCTCGAAATGGTTGTGATAAAGATGTGCGTCCCCCAGCGTGTGGATGAACTCGCCCGGTTTAAGGCCGGTCACCTGCGCCACCATCATTGTCAGCAGCGCGTAGCTTGCGATGTTGAACGGCACGCCGAGGAACACGTCGCCCGACCTTTGGTAAAGCTGGCAGGAGAGTTTTCCACCCGCCACGTAGAACTGAAACATCGTGTGGCACGGCGGCAGCGCCATTTCGTCCACCAGCGCCGGGTTCCAGGCGGACACGATGAGGCGGCGAGAATTGGGGTTTGTCTTAATTTGCTCAACGACATTGGCAATTTGGTCGATGGTGGAGCCATCGCCCTTTGGCCAGGACCGCCACTGAACACCGTAGACCGGCCCCAGCTCGCCGTTTTCATCGGCCCATTCGTCCCAGATGCGCACCTTGTTGTCGCGCAGATAGCCGATGTTGGAGGAGCCCTTCAGGAACCACAGCAACTCGATGATAATCGACCGCAGATGCAGCTTCTTCGTCGTGACTATGGGAAAGCCATCGGCAAGATCGAAGCGCATCTGGTGACCGAACACGGATCGCGTACCGGTGCCAGTACGGTCACCACGGTCGGTGCCAAAGTCCAGAATGTGCTGCAGAAGATCGAGATAAGCGCGCATGACGCCCTTGCACCACGAAGCGTTGTACCGCGCTAGTGCCCACGAGTTCGCATCCACAACAGGCTCTGGTTTGCAAGAACACCATTGAATGCAGAGCATTTGAATGATTAGTCTTTTCGCGACTGCCGGGCTTGGGAGTGTGGCGGGCAAAACCAAACGAATGCCGAGGAGAGCGTGATGAGCAAACGGGCCGAACTGATCGACATGTACGCAGATGAGCTGCGCAGCAAATGCGGCATGTCCCCCGACATGGACCTGCTGACCAAAGTGACCATCGGTTGCGGCCCGTCGATCTACAATGCGGATGCTTCTACCGTTGCCAGTTCCGACCCGGAAGAGCTGGAGAGGATCAAGAAAAATTTCCTGATGAAAAAACTCGGCCTCGGCGACGGACCGCAATTGGACGAGGCGATGGATTCCGTCATCACAACCTACGGTAAATCCAACCGCAACAAATATCGCGCGGTCGTCTATTACATGCTGACGAAACATTTCAAGAAAGAGTCGGTCTACGGCTGATCCTTCAAAACACTCAATCAAAAAGGGGCGGTCCATCGGACCGCCCCTTTTTTTGTCTCTCGCGAAGCGGTGCGCCCCTAGAGTTCGCCCAGCGCGTCCAGTTCCTTCGCCGTTAGGTAATAGAACGTTACGCGGCTCTTGCTGCGGTCCGCCTTCATCATCTCGCAAACCGCACCGATGGCGTTCTCGCAAGCCTCCTTATCAGTGTGGCCAAGCTTCTTCATGCACCACTTGTCGCGTACGCGATCCAGTTCCGACTGATCTGAGCAGGACACCAACGACGAATCACGACCGCGCAGTGCGATGCCTAAATGTTTGACGATAGCGTCAATCTTTCCCTCATCGGCGCCCGCATCATAGCGTTTCACATCCGCATAGTATTCGCTCATCGAAGTGTCCCTCTTGGTGTTTTCGTCGGCCATAATGGCCCTAGGACTGATGGCTCAGCCCGTTTGATGATCGTTTTGGGCAGCCCGTCCAGCTCCCTGCAGAAAACCTGCCCTTTTCAAATGCCGCTGCCAACCCTATGTTATTGAGGCTGGAGCAATCCGGATATGGCGATAAAAGACCTGTGTAATAAACCATTCGGACCCGGGGGCGGTACCCGGCGCCTCCACCAGACCGCTTCGTTGGCTTTCTGTCGAAGCCGTTCTGCAAGAAGCTGTCTGGCGGGGGCGAAATAGGATCGACGAGGGTGTAAAGACTGCGTTTTCGCTCGGCATGGTACCCACCGATATCGGGCCATTCTAGTAGTTGCAAATGACAACAACTATGCAGAAGCACGGGTCGCCGCGTAAGCGACGCCTCGGTT
>JBCCRF010000189.1:0-5947 GCA_039208305.1 Pseudomonadota bacterium | reverse complement strand
GGTGAATAGCTGCAACGTCTGAAGACGGCACACGAAGGGCTCGCAGATAGTCCTGACCGTAATGTTTCCAGATCAAACCAAAGGAACTGTAGGGCTTGCCATCCTCCCGCAACGGCCCGGGCCGCTGGTGGTGGTCGAAAATGTTTGCCATCGGATCGTAGGCACCGCCAACATCATAAATGATGCGTCCCGCTTGCGGCGTGATCCACGCCCGATCGCGGCTTCGTACCAGTTTCGCTTCGGGAAAGAGCGCTGTCAGCACCACCGATGACATCAGTTCATCCGCATGGAACCCGCCGGAATGGGTGACGAGAGTGTCTATCGGCAAGGCGGAACTCCAATGCAAAGAAGCGCTTGTAGAGCCGGTGGCGTTAGACGTGTAAGAAGCAGGACGCAACACCGCTTAAGGTCAGAAGCGGAGCCGTTGACGTTCACAACTAACGCCAGACGACCATAGCCTAAAGTATCAAGAAAATTCCCAAGCGGCTTGCCATCGTGTTCATCACCACCGTAGCCTGATGCCAACTCGGCTTGGGAGGGCATTTGAGTTGCTGGAATTAAACGGCGTCGGCAAGAAGGTGGGCAACCAGTTCCACATCGCTGATGTGAACATGCGCCTCGAAAAGGGCTCGCTCAACGTTCTCCTGGGACCAACACTTTCTGGCAAAACGTCTCTTATGCGCCTTATGGCAGGGTTAGATCGACCGACCCATGGCGACATTTTGATGGATGGCCAGAGCGTGGCAAAGACGCCGGTCCAGAAGCGCAACGTCGCGATGGTGTACCAGCAATTCATCAACTACCCGTCTTTCACCGTCTACGAAAATATCGCCTCGCCCTTGCGCGTTGCCGGCACGGACAGCGCGACCATCGACAAAAAGGTGCGAGAGGCGGCCGAGTTGATGAAGCTCACGCCCTATCTCGAACGAACCGTGTTGAATCTCTCCGGCGGTCAGCAGCAGCGCACTGCATTGGCGCGCGCTTTGGTAAAGGGTGCCGAGCTCGTTCTCCTTGATGAGCCGCTTGCAAACCTGGACTACAAACTGCGCGAGGAATTGCGCATCGAACTGCCGCGTATCTTCGCTGAAACCGGCGCGATTTTCGTCTACGCAACGACCGAACCTCAGGAGGCCCTTCTGCTAGGCGGCGACACGGCGACGCTTCACGAAGGCCGTGTCACTCAATTTGGCAAGACGATTGAAGTGCACAACCGACCCACCGATCTGGTGACGGCACAAACCTTTTCCGATCCACCGATGAATGTCGTGAGCATGGAGAAGCGAGGCGGCAGCCTTGTTCATGCCCAAGGCGAAACGCCCCTGCCCGACACGATGGCGAGCCTTGGCGATGGCAACTACAGCATCGGTATTCGTCCACACCACATCCGCTTGAACGAAGACGCATCCGCCCCATTGCAGATGGAGGGCGAGGTCTCCACCAGCGAGATCGCAGGGTCGGAAACTTTCGTGCATCTAGGTTCCGGCGAGGGCCATCTGGTGGTGCTCACCCACGGTGTGCACCGCGTAAACACAGGCGACCGCATTCCCTACTATCTCGACCCATCGCGCTTCTTTGTCTTCGCACCCGATGGCGATCTGGTTCTCGTGCCGGAGGCGCGGTGATGGCGCAGATCACCCTCGACAAGCTGGCCCACTCTTACGATGCGAACCCGAAATCGCGCAACGACTTTGCGCTAAAAGAAATCGACCACGTCTGGAGCGACGGTGGCGCCTACGCTCTGCTCGGTCCGTCCGGTTGCGGCAAGACCACGCTTCTCAACATCATCTCCGGCCTGCTGACCCCGTCGCGCGGACGGATCCTGTTCGATGGCGAGGACGTAACGGAGCGCAAGCCGGAAGAGCGCAACATCGCGCAGGTGTTCCAGTTTCCCGTGATCTACGACACGATGACGGTGGCACAGAACCTCGCCTTCCCCCTGAAAAATCGCCGCGTAGCGCAAGATGAGATCACGGCACGTGTGGAAGAAATGATCGACGTGTTGGACTTGCGCGATAAGGCCAACCGCAAAGCGCGCGGTCTGACGGCGGATGAGAAGCAGAAGATTTCGCTGGGGCGCGGCCTCGTGCGGCAGGACGTGAATGCCATCCTATTCGACGAGCCGCTCACCGTCATCGACCCGCATATGAAATGGCAGTTGCGCACCAAGCTGAAGGAAATCCACCGCCAGCTTGGCCACACCATGATCTACGTGACCCACGACCAGACGGAGGCACTGACCTTCGCTGATAAGGTTGTGGTGATGTATGAGGGCGCGGTCGTGCAGATCGGCACGCCGGAAGAACTCTTCGCCGAACCGGCCCACACTTTCGTCGGCTATTTCATCGGCTCACCGGGCATGAACATTTTGCCCGCGACCGTGCAGGGATCGACGGCGAAGATCGGCGATCACGAGATCAGCCTGGCTGGCAGCTACGCTCAACCAACCGGCAAAACTGAAATCGGCATTCGCCCGGAATTCGTGTCCCTCGGCTCCGGCAAGGCCGGTCTCCCTGCAGACATCACGGCAGTGGAAGACATCGGCCGCTTCCGCATAGTGCGGGCGAAACTGGAGGGGCATGACGTCGATGTGATGCTGGACGAGGGCGAACCGGTGCCAACGGACGCCAAGCTGATCTTTGATCCGGCCAACACCAAGGTCTATGTCGATGACCATCTGGTGCACCCCGCCAGCGCTGCGCAAGGGAGAGCCGCGTGATGGATAAGCCATTCGACAATCGCGCATGGCTGCTGGTCATTCCCGTATTCTTGCTGGTCGCCCTATCGGCGATCATCCCGATCATGACCGTCGTGAATTACTCGGTGCAGGGTACGTTCGGCGGCAACCAGTTTTTCTGGGCGGGGACCGAATGGTTCACCGAAACGCTGCAGTCGGAGCGTTTCCACAACGCGCTGGCCCGCAATTTCCTCTTCTCAGCCATCATCCTTGCCATCGAAATTCCTCTCGGCATCGCCATCGCGCTCGCCATGCCGCGCAAAGGCATATGGGTACCAGTCTGCCTAATCTTGATGGCGCTGCCGCTCCTCATTCCGTGGAATGTGGTGGGCACGATCTGGCAGATTTTCGGCCGCTCCGACATCGGCCTGCTGGGCTACACGATGGTCTCGCTAGGGTTTGACTACAACTATACCGCCAACGTGTTCGACGCTTGGGTGACCATTATCATCATGGACGTCTGGCATTGGACGAGCCTTGTGGTTCTGCTCTGCTATGCCGGCCTCGTGTCGATCCCCGAAGCCTATTATCAAGCGGCGCGCATTGACGGTGCGTCACGCTGGTCGGTCTTCCGCTACATCCAGCTGCCGAAGCTGCGCGGCGTACTCATCATAGCGTTCCTACTGCGCTTCATGGATTCGTTCATGATCTATACCGAGCCCTTCGTGCTGACGGGCGGCGGACCGGGCAACTCCACGACTTTCCTGTCCATCGACCTTGTCAAACAGGCCATCGGCCAGTTCGACCTCGGCCCGGCAGCAGCGATGTCGCTGATCTATCAGCTCATCATCCTGCTGATCTGCTATGTCTTCTTCACGCTGATGAGCAATGTCGGCAAGGACAAGCCACTGGAGGTGGAGGACTGATGGCCGTCTCCGAAACCCTGCAGACCGACACACCCGCCACCGGCATTGAGGACGATCTGGCCGCTGCTCCGCGCAACATGGTGAAAAAGGAGCGCAGCTTCAGCTGGATGGTCCCGACGCTCTACATCCTATTCCTCATGCTGCCGATCTATTGGCTGCTGAACATGAGCCTGAAGACCAATCAGGAGATCCTGTCGTCCTTCACGCTCGTGCCGCAAAACCCAACACTGGACAACTATCGCACCATTCTAACCGATCCATCCTGGTACACGGGCTACATCAATTCGATCATCTACGTCGTGCTGAACACGGTGATCTCGATCGCTGTCGCCCTGCCCGCCGCCTACGCATTCTCGCGCTACCGGTTCCTCGGCGACAAGCATATGTTCTTCTGGTTGCTGTCCAACCGCATGGCGCCGGCAGCGGTGTTCGTGCTGCCCTTCTTCCAGCTGTATTCCGCCTTTGGACTGATCGACACGCATATCGCCGTGGCGCTGGCGCACTGTCTGTTCAACGTGCCACTGGCGGTGTGGATTCTGGAAGGCTTCATGTCCGGCGTGCCGCGGGAGATCGACGAGACCGCCTATATCGACGGCTATTCCTTTCCGAAATTCTTCGGCAAGATTTTCATTCCGCTCATCGCATCCGGTATCGGCGTCGCCGCCTTCTTCTGCTTCATGTTCTCATGGGTCGAACTGCTCATCGCCCGCACGCTGACAACGACCGACGCCAAACCCATCGCCGCGATCATGACCCGCACGGTGGGCGCCTCCGGCGTGGACTGGGGCGTCCTCGCCGCCGCCGGAATGCTCACCATCATCCCAGGCGCGTTGGTGATCTATTTCGTGCGAAACTACATCGCCAAGGGCTTCGCTTTGGGGAGGGTGTGATGCGAAGGCCCCCTTCAACCACAAACGCCGTCATCACCGGGCACCGTCCCGGTGATCCAGAGCCGGGCAGGCAGTCGTGAGCAACTACGTTTACATCCTCGCATCCACCCGGAACGGCACGCTTTACATTGGCGTGACGTCTGACCTGCAAGGCCGCATCAGCGAACATCGCCAAGGCATCAAGTCGGGCTTCGCCTCTCGATATGGTTGCCATCGACTCGTTTGGTATGAACGGCATGACGATATCGAAAGCGCTATTCAGCGGGAGAAGTCACTCAAGAAATACAGGCGGGTGTGGAAAATGAATCTGATTGAAGGTTTCAACCCCGATTGGGATGATCTTTTCGAGACATGCTACGAGCGGGACAATCCGTATCGTCCGACATTCGAGAAACGTTTTGATGAATTGATTCCAGACCCAGCTCTGGATCACCGGGACGGTGCCCGGTGATGACGATGTCGAGAGAAAGTTCGCACAAAACTAAGTGCAAGGAGCCTTCCATATGATCGACCTCTCCTGGATGGCCTGGACGACGCCCACCGCCCTCTTCTGGGCGGGGATCATTTCCTGCCTCGTCGCCATGTGCGTGTGGGAATATGTCTCTCCCGGCGGCAATCCGCGGGTCGGCATTCTGCGCTTCGAGACGACGCGGGGCGATCGTCTTTTCATCTCGCTGCTGGGCAGCGCTTTCATTCATCTCGCATGGTTGGGGCTTGTCGGCCCGAACCTGTGGTGGGCCATGGGCCTTTCCGTTCTGTACGCGATTATCGTGTTCAAGACGGTCTGAGCCCGGCCAAGAGCCGGTGGCGGCAATCCTGCCGTCGCTCAAACGACAACGCATTTCCTGGGAGGAAACATGATGCGATATCTATTAATGGCAACGACGGCGGTGGCCGTGGTGCTGGGCGGCACCCTGGCCGCACGCGCCGACATGGCGGCGGCCGAGAAGTTTCTGGCGGAGGAGATCAACGGCCTGTCCACGCTCTCCGCTGATGAGCAGAAGGCCGAGATGCAGTTCTTCATCGACGCGGCCAAACCGTTCGCGGGCATGGAAATCAAGGTGGTGTCGGAAACCATCGCCACCCACGAATATGAATCGCAGGTGCTGGCCCCTGCCTTCAGCGCGATCACCGGTATCACGGTCACCCATGACCTGATCGGCGAAGGCGACGTGGTGGAGAAGCTGCAGACGCAGATGCAGTCCGGCGAGAACATCTATGATGGTTACGTCAATGATTCCGACCTCATCGGCACCCACTGGCGCTACCAGCAGGTCCGCAACCTGACAGACTGGATGGCGGGCGAAGGTGCGGACGTGACCCTGCCGACACTGGATGTGAATGACTTCATCGGCACCAAGTTCACCACCGCACCGGACGGCAAGCTGTACCAGCTGCCAGACCAGCAGTTCGCGAACCTCTACTGGTTCCGCTACGACTGGTTCAACGACGAGAAG
>JBCCRF010000188.1:0-6041 GCA_039208305.1 Pseudomonadota bacterium | reverse complement strand
TCGGATGTGACCTGTTCACGGAGCACGCCTTCTTCCAGCGAAACCCACTCGAGCTGCACACCGGTTTTCTCGGTATAGGCTTCAGCGACTTTCTTCATGTTTTCCATGTGACCGTTGTTAACGATCGCGATGGTGAGTTTCTTGGCATGACCGTCCGCAAAGGCGGTGGTCGCGCTGAGGGCCATTACCGAAGCGGCAACGACACCAAGCGTGGTCGTGGACATCATTTTCCCGAGTTTCATCATGATTCCTCCCAAAGGTAAGATGAAGTCTGAAAGCTAGGGGGCGATCTGCGACCGAGTCAACCAAATATTTTACGCAAGTAAAGTTTGTTGATGTGAACTATGCCGAAGCGCGCATCACCAGTTTGCCACCGAACAGGACCTCCGGACGATCGGCCTCTGGCTCTTCGCCCTCGATCAGATCGAAAAGCATGTCCACGCTGCGCTCGGCGATGGCGCTATAATCCTGCGATACGGTGGTCAGGGGTGGGCAAGTGAATTGTGCTTGGGGGTGGTCGTCGTGGCCCGCGATACGCATGGCGCAATCGTCGCCGTAACCGACCTTCACACCGTTCTGATAGGCGGCTGCAAGAAAGCCGACAGCAAGGCGATCATTGCTGCACAGAACGGTCTGCGAGGGCAGGGCGTTTTGCGCGATCAGACGGCTGCCTTCCTCCAGACCTATGCGCTCGAAGTCCCATTCGGACCGATCAACGGAGATCACCATCGGCTGGTGGCCAAGCTCCTTCATGGTGGCGATATAGGTGTTGCGACGCTTGTTGGCGTTGGGATTGACCGGCACCATTTCAAAGAAACAGGGCGGTTCACCCGTGCGGCACAGGTAGTTCACAACGAGCGCGATGCTTTGGGAATTATCGTGACCGACGAAAGCCTTGCCGGCTTTCAGATTGCTGTCGAAGATGATGGTCGGCACTTCGTCTGCAAAGCTCTGCACGCTGTCGAAGTCGGAGCTTCTGCCAAGCGGCGCAAGCAGCGCTCCCGCCGGGCGCAAAGATTGGAGCGTCGCCAGCGCGTTGTTTTCCAGATCGCGCTCACCATGGGCGCTGAACACGAGCGGCCAGAACCCCGCGTCTATGCAGCGCCGCTCGATCATGCGCACCATCTCGGCAAAGAAAGGATCGGCTGAATAGGGCACCACGATGCCGATCGTCTTCGTCAATTTTCGGTTCTGGTTGATGGCGAAGATATTGGGGCGGTAGTCGTACCGCTGCAGCGCCTGCTGGATTTTGGTTCGGGTGCTGACGCGCACACTGTCCGGGTCGTTGAAATATTTGGACAGTGTCGGGCGCGAGATGCCGCTCACCGCCGCCAATTCCTCCATCGTGTTGACCCTGCGTCCCCCCATGGCGCTCCCCAATGCCGAATTTAACGCGCAGTGCCTCAGAATTTGCGTGCTGCAGTATTCCGAATTTAACGCGTGTCATATTTTGTTTGAAGGTAAGAGCGGTTTGGAGCCGGGGTCAAGATCGCGCTTGATTGGGATTTGGGTGCGCGCGAACCTGTCTCAGAAGATGGTGCGATTAAGGAAGACTAAGCGGTGCGGCTCGGCCCTTCGCGACACGTAGCTTTGCGAAGGTTATGTGCTGTTTGAACAGGGAATGGTCCGGTCTGATGCGGTCCGGCATAGTAGTATCACCGAGCAGACCTATTATCGCTGGCGCAAGCAGCATGGCAGTATGGGCACGGATCAGCTCAAAGAATTGAAGAAGCTTCAAAAGCAGGACGAGCAGCTCCGTCGTGCGGTTGCTGATCTGACCTTGGCCAAGCAGACACTTGCGGAAGCTGCACGGGGAAACCACTAAGCCTCGCACGTCACCACAAATGCACTGACCGAGTACGTGATGAGTTGGACGTTTGGGAACGCCGGGCCTGTCGTGTGCTCGGTCAACATCATTCTACACAACGTTACGTTCCACGCGGCCGTGAAGACGAAGATCGACTGGTTGCGGACACGATCGAACTGGCTCGCCAATATGGTCGGTCCGGTATCGGCGCATAGCTGCGCTGCTCAGAAACGCTGGTTGGCAAATCAGTGACAAGCGTGTGGAGCGCCTGTGGCGGCGTGAAGGGCTGAAGGTTCCCTACAAACAGCCCAAGCGGAGCAGGTTGCAGTTCAATCACGGTTCCTGCATTCGACTGCGAGCCGAATGTCCCAACCATGTCTGGTCTACGACTTCGTGTATCATCGCTCAGACAATGGGCCGAAGTTCATTGCAGAAGCCATCAGAAAGTGGATTACGGCAGTCGCAGCACAGACGGCCTACATCACGCCGGGCTCACGTTGGGAGAACGGCTACGTCGAGAGCTTTAACGCTCGCCTCCGAGACGAACTGCTCAACGGGGGGATATTCTACTCAATCAAGGAGGAGCAGATCATTATCGAAACACGGCGCCGCCACTACAACACCAAACGTCCCCATAGCGCCCTCGGACACAAACTTCCGGCACCGCAATCTCTCGTCCATTTGCACGAAAGGCCGACCATGAACCAACAGTCAAACCGCACCAGTTAAATCGAGGCGATCAACGGCGAATGACCGCCGTTGGTTCCGATCGTGCTGGATCACCATTGGTGCCAGTGTGTCCGAAGCCCGCTTCCTGCCTCCAGGTTTGCGAACGGTCAGTCGCTCCACCTGTTAGATGCGGTTAAGCTCCTTTCAGTTCGCCTCGACACCCTCCCGTCTCGGCAGCCTGTTTCAGCAGAAGGTGGAGGCGATGATACCCGAACCGCCGTCGCTCGGATGACAGTTCTCTCATTTGTTGCCGAAGATCCGCATCGTCCGATCGGGTTGATTGGTAGCGATAGACGCGCAGTGCCATGCCAAACAAGGCACAAGCGAGTTACAGCTTTCCCCCTCGAACCGGGCGTCAGAAGGGGCCGCATGCTCACTCGAACGCATGGCGTTCGATTGCTTGCATTCAAAGTATCTCGCGGAGTGGCGAGATATCAACCATCGACTTTGCAAGTAACCTCCTCAGCTCGGCATTCTCCTCCTCCAGCGTCTTCAGCCGCTTGGCGACAGAGTCTATGGTGCCTCCATGCTTCTTGCGCCTAGTGTGGAACATTGCATCGCTCATACCGTGCTGGCACAGATCACCCGCCGATACCCCAGCGTGATATTCTTTCAAAATTCCAATGATTTGTTCTTGCGAGAACCGTGATCGTCTCGTCGCCTGTCTTCTTCGTTGAGGAAAGGGCTAGACCAAACGCGAGGATATTCGACCGGAGCAGGTCATTCCGTCTGCCAATAAGCGTCTGATTGGGTGGAATCAAAAAACGAAAATATATGGCAACGGCTCTTAAATGATCTGGTCACACGGGCTACTGTGTGGTCGAGACACCGGTGTTGCAGTGCATACGCTGAGCCGGTTCAAAACTACGAGCTCCTTGACCATGCAGAGCCTTTTTGCCGGTGTCTGTGCCTGCGTCGTGACAGCGCTGGCTGCCACTTTCCTGTCGGAGCACTACGGTGCCCCAGCGATGCTGATGGCCTTGCTTTTGGGAATGGCGCTGCATTTTCTGATCGAAGACGAGCGGGCTAAGCCCGGGATCGAGTTTTGCGCAAAGCGGCTGCTGCGGATCGGGGTCGCGCTGCTCGGAGCGCGTATTTCGTTCGAGATGGTGGAGGCACTGGGGGCGACCGTAGTTGCCATGCTGATCGCCGCCATCATTGCGACAATTGTCTTCGGGATCGTGGCTGCAAGGCTTCTCGGCAGGCGTTTCCGGTTCGGTGTTTTAACCGGTGGTGCAGTTGCCATTTGTGGGGCATCGGCGGCCATGGCCATAGCGGCGGTCTTGCCTGCACGCCCAGGTCCCAATGGAAAGGCGGAGGCCGAACGGGCGCTTCTATTCACAGTGCTTAGCGTCACCATCCTCTCCACGATCGCCATGATCGGCTATCCGCTCATCGTGTCAGCGCTCGATCTCGATGATGTTGCGGCCGGGATCTTCATTGGCGGCACGATCCACGACGTTGCTCAGGTGGTGGGCGCGGGGTTTTCCATCTCGCCGGAGGCTGGTGAGACGGCGACGCTCGTGAAACTGATCCGGGTGACCATGCTCGCACCGTTCGTGCTGATCATTGCCCTTGCTGTCAAACGCTTCGGGCCGGCGGACGTGGAGGCGGGGGAGCGGTCACCTTTGATCCCAATGTTCGTCCTTGGATTTTTCTCTCTCGCGGCTCTGAACTCATTCGGACTGATACCGGAACTGGTGGCTGCATATCTCGAAGCTGCATCACGATGGGCGCTGGTAACGGCTATCGTCGCCGTCGGGATCAAGACTTCGCTGCGGAGTATTCTTGATGTCGGCGGTCAGGCGGTGGCGCTCATCGTTTTGGAAACAGCCTTTATTGCGGGCTTCGTATTGCTCGCCTTGGAGTTGATGGTGTGAGCGCAGCAGACGGTCACACAGTGATCGAAAGGAGAGGGCTTCCCCTTAGCTGTCAGCCGACCAGTAACCAGCAATATACGAGTTCTTCTTTTCGCCACGCGCTTCGGCAAATGAAGTGCGGATTTTCGCAGCGTCGTTCTTTTCTCCCGCGAACCAGACGAACCTATCATCCACGCCATCTTGGAATGCATGGCTCGCTAGGTCGGCCATGGATGCTCCGTTTTCGACATGATGCCAAATGATTTCGATGCTGGCATGATCCGGCACCGGGTACTTTAATGAAGTAGCATGATGGGCGCAGAACGTCGCCGTTCCCTGCACGTTGGCCGGTAGCGTCTCCAAGATACGCGCCATGGCTGGAAAGGCGGTTTCGTCCCCGAACATCGTGATATTACTGCAGGACGGGATGCCCTGGCCGCCGGGGCCAGTCAGGCCGATCGTGTGATCAGGCAAACCCTGCTCGATCCACCCGGTGATGCGGCCGCCATCGTGCAGGAAGACATCTATATCCAACTCGTTTCTCAGATGGTCGATGGATCGGGCGGTGTAGACGGGACGGTGTAGGGTCGCGTCGCCTTTGGGCCACACCGCGGCGCCGTTGTTGCCCACGTATGGCCAGATGATCTCATCGATACCGGCACGCGGTAGCGCAAATCGCAAGTGTATGGCGCGGTCATCGAAAGCGCTGAGATCGCCGCAGGCCAAACGCACCCGCTTGAACGTGTCACATAGACTGACTACCCTCACGATGCGTGCAATCTGGAAATTGGGCGGGAAACGATCGATCGTATCGACGCTGTCCGACCATCTCAGCTGCGCCGCATCATAAGGCACGATCCGGCCCAGCTGATCGAGCACGCCCTCCTTGACGATAAACAATCTGGCACGATCAGAGGCTGCGATGTCGATCCGGACGGTTCCGGTTGCGGCGGCGTTCCAAACCGTTACCACGCCGTTCATGGTACGGACGCTCAGCGAATGAGGTGCGTCCGTCAAGATCTCGAGACCGCGCGCCTGAGCAGTCTTCAGAAACGGGTTTCGTATTCCAGAGAACGTGACGTTCCTAAGGAAGGCATGGGCCTGCTCTTCAGATGGGTTGATCGTCTGCGCGTTCATGTCAGCGAATGGTCAACATGTGACTAGACACTGACGTTCATCGCCAAAGGAAGCGAAGTCATGATATCGCACCATTGCTTGAGTGGTGTTCTCTGCTCATCGACGTCGCAGGCGAAGACTGCGATGCATCGATTCATCGTGTCGTAGACCTCCAGCATGGGAACATCGACTCCGGCATCGCACCGCATAACGCTGTAGACATGGGCAATAGCGTCGAGGTCGAGAACCATCATCGACTGCCCTGAATGAAGAAAGAGGAGTCCGTCTTCGACGTTGGCAAAATCCAGGGTCCCGTAGTGGGACTGCATCATCCCCTTGCTTGTGACGATCTGCAGGAAGGGCAGCCTTCTTTGAACCAAGTGAAGCAGGACATGTTCCAAGACGTGCTGTCACCTTCCTCGCACTTGTGCCCACGGTGCTTGTGGCGGTGTTTGCCGTTATCACGTTGAACTTCGGCCTCGAGGGCTGGTTTTCGGATCGTGTTCGCACCGTGATTGGCGCGTCAGTGG
>JBCCRF010000187.1:0-6045 GCA_039208305.1 Pseudomonadota bacterium | reverse complement strand
TCGACCCACCGGTGATGTGGTCCTTCAGGCCCGACAGGCCGAGACATTCCGCCACGACGCCTTGTCCGGCAAAGGCCGCATCGCCGTGCAGCAGCAGCGGCAGAGTATGAGAGCGGTCACGCGTGCCATCTTCACGTTTCGGGCTCTGCTGATCCTGCTTCGCCCGCGCCTTTCCCAGCACCACCGGGTTGACGATTTCCAGATGCGACGGGTTCGCCGTCAGCGACAGATGAACACTGTTGCCGTCGAACTCGCGGTCGGATGATGCGCCCAGGTGATATTTAACATCGCCGGAGCCTTCCACCGCATCCGGCTTGAAGCTGCCGCCCATGAACTCGTGGAAGACCGCGCTGAATGGCTTGCCCATCACGTTGGTCAGCACGTTCAAGCGCCCGCGGTGGGGCATGCCGAGAATAATATCCTGCAGGCCCAACTGCCCGCCGCGCTTGATGATCTGCTCCAGTGCGGGGATCAGGCTTTCACCGCCGTCGAGACCGAAACGCTTGGTGCCTTTATATTTGACGTCGAGAAACTTCTCGAAGCCCTCCGCCTCTACCAGCTTGTTGAGGATCGCTTTCTTGCCGTTCTCGGTGAATTCGATCTGCTTGTCCGGCCCTTCAATGCGCTGCTGGATCCAGCTTTTCTCATCAGGGTTGGAGATGTGCATGAACTCCACACCCAGCGTGGAGCAATAGGTGCGCTTCAGGATTTCCAGCATCTGGGGGATGGTGGCGAATTCCAGCCCCAGCACGTTATCGAGGAAGATCGGCCGGTCGTAATCGGCTTCCGTGAACCCATAGGCAGACGGGTGAAGCTCGTTGAAATCGTCTTTCTTACCGGCGATCCCCAAGGGGTCTAGATCGGCATGCAAATGCCCGCGCATACGGTAGGCGCGCACCATCATGATGGCACGAATGGAGTCGCGCGTCTGCTGTTGCACCTCTTCCGACGTCGGCGCTTTGCCGGTGGCGGCCGCCACACGCTCCGCTACCTTGCTGTCGGAGACGACATCGTCATCCGCCCAATGGCCGTCCAGCGCCGAGGTCAACTCGCCATTGACCGCAATTGGCCAGTGGGACTTTTTCCACGACGCCCCTTCAGCGTTCTTCAGCACATCGGCAGCGTCATCGCCCAGATTGACAAAAAACTCCTGCCAATCCGCGTTCACGCTAGCAGGATCGTCCTGCCACTGGGCATAGAGTTCCTCGATATATCCGGCGTTCCCGCCGAACAGAAACGAGGAGTTGGCAAAGGCTTCGTTGGCGGCTTCTCTGGCCATGTCGTCAGTCCCTCTGTTTGGCGCAGGCCGTTTCAAAGGCCGCTGCCGCCGCGGTGGAGGCGCGCGCCGCAAACGTGTGCTGCGCCATCACCTTACCCGCTTGTTTCAATTCCACCACCATATCGCGCCGCGCGCCAGCGACAGCCTTCAAGGCCTCCGTGTGAGCTTTGCCTTTTAGCGCAGTTACAATGGTGGTGGTGGATTGCTGCTGCACAATTGTGCGTGAAGTCACCTCCACGCCGCGATCCGTCGTCAGCAAAAGCTCAGCGGAATTGTCCAGCGCCTCCACCTTCGGCACCCGCATCATCCAAGCCGACAGTTTCGGCGTGCAGACAATCCGCATATCGGCATTGTCCGCTGTAGAGGCGTAGAGCGACACGCGCTTGTTCGCCGGATCGATCCCCAACCGCCACTCGCCCGGTCCGGCGGGCGTCTGCGCGAACGCGGACCCGAACAGGAACATCAATGCTGCGGTGGAGACGATCCGTCTCATGAGAAATCAGCCCTTCAGAACATCCAGCAGGGTCTCGCCCAGTTTCGCAGGCGATGGTGACACAGCGATTCCGACAGCTTCCATCGCCTCGATCTTGTCTTCCGCGCCGCCCTTGCCGCCGGAGATGACCGCACCGGCATGGCCCATCGTGCGACCGGGAGGGGCCGTGCGACCGGCGATGAAACCGACGGTGGGCTTCCAGCGCCCAGCCTTCTTTTCATCCGCCAGGAACTGCGCGGCGTCTTCCTCGGCAGACCCACCGATCTCGCCGATCATGATGATGCTTTCGGTCGCGTCGTCAGCCAGGAACATCTCCAGCACGTCGATGAATTCCGTGCCCTTCACCGGGTCGCCGCCGATGCCCACTGCCGTAGTCTGACCGAGGCCTGCATTAGTGGTCTGGAACACGGCCTCATAGGTCAGCGTGCCGGAGCGCGACAGCACGCCGACGGAGCCCTTCTTGAAGATGGAGCCGGGCATGATGCCGATCTTGCACTCATCGGGTGTCATCACGCCGGGGCAGTTCGGGCCGATCAGGCGCGAGTTCGACTTATCGAGCTTTTCATTCACCCGAACCATGTCCAGCACAGGCACGCCTTCGGTGATGGCGACAATGAGCGGGATTTCCGCATCGATCGCCTCTTCGATGGCCGCCGCGCAGCCCGCCGGCGGCACGTAAATCACGGAAGCATTCGCGCCGGTCTGCTCTTTCGCTTCGGCGACGGTGGTGAAGATCGGCAGTTCCTCACCGCCGGAGCCGGACCATGTCTCTCCGCCCTTCTTGGGGTGTGTGCCCGCCACCATCTGCGTGCCGTGATAGGCCAGCGCTTGCTCAGTGTGGAACGTGCCCGTTTTGCCCGTCAGGCCCTGCACGATGATCTTTGTGTTCTTGTCGATGAGAATGGACATGAGGCCAGTTGGCTCCCGTTCTGGTCTGAAGAGTTATTTTTGAAGGATGGTCACGTTGAGCAGCCCACCCTTGCCGGTCGGTGGATGTTTGCCGAAGAGGAAGACCTTGATGTCGTCATTGCCGCCTGCCCAGGTGGTGGTGAGCAGCAGGCCCTCTTTCACGTCGCGGGAGGCAGGCGTCTTGCCGGCCAGCGTTTGCATGTTGGGCATGAACTCGGCCGCGTCTTGCTGATCGTCCAGCACCATGGTGCAGGAGGTCGCCGTGCCGCCTGCGAAACCGGGGAAACGTTCGGCAAGCGATGGTGGTGGCGTGCCCTGCGTCAGCCCCACGCGGAACAGCCGCTCCCCCACCTGCACGTCCCACGCCTCCAGCGTCGTCGTGTCGGGATAGGAACGAAACTCCTCCGCTTCCGTGCGCGGCAGCGGCTTCCACGCCAGCTTCAACGCCATATCCGAAATCGCCTTCACAGACGGCACCTGCGAATAGCAGATGCGGTTGAACACGAAGACCGGATCGGGGTTCTCGTCAGAATTGCCGAGCGTGGTGTTGGCCTGTTGGGCGTAAGTTGGTGCTGTGAAACAGGCCGCAACAGAAACGGCGGCGAGCAAACGGAAAAAGCTCATCCGTCTCAGCCCTTCACAGCCTTCACGATTTTCTGCGCCGCGTCATCCAGATCATCGGCGGCCACGACATCCACGTCGCTTTCGTTGAGGATTGTCTTGCCCTCTTCCACCTTGGTGCCTTCCAGGCGCACCACCAACGGGACCTTCAGGCCGACGTCTTTAACCGCCGTCACGACGCCTTCTGCGATCGTGTCGCAGCGCATGATGCCGCCGAAGATGTTGACGAGGATGCCCTTCACTTTCGGGTCGGCGGTAATGATCTTGAAAGCGGCCGTCACCTTTTCGGTGGTGGCGCCGCCGCCCACGTCGAGGAAGTTGGCAGGCTCGGCACCGTAGAGCTTGATGATATCCATTGTCGCCATGGCGAGGCCCGCGCCGTTCACCATGCAGCCGATGTCACCGTCCAGCGCTACATAAGCGAGATCGTATTTGGAGGCCTCGATTTCCTTCTCATCCTCCTCCGTCAGGTCGCGCAGCTCCTGCAACGCGTGCTGGCGGAATTCGGCATTGCCGTCGAAGGAGACCTTGGCGTCCAGTACCCGCAGCGAGCCGTTTTCCATCACGATCAACGGGTTCACCTCCAGCAGCGCCATGTCGGTCTCGGTGAAGGCGGTGTAGAGCGTGCGGAACAGGGCGGGCGCTTCCTCGGCAGCCTTGCCGGAGAGTTCGAAAGCGGAAATCAGCGCGTCGATATCAGCGTCCGTAACACCTGATGAATAGTCGATATCGATGGTGTGGATTTTCTCCGGCGTCTCTTCCGCCACGGCCTCGATATCCATGCCGCCTTCGGTGGAGGCGACGAAGGAGACCTTGCCGGTCTCGCGATTCACCAACAGCGAGCAGTAGAGCTCGCGGTCGATATCGGCACCGTCTTCCAGATAGAGCCGGTTGACCTGTTTGCCGTCCGGGCCGGTCTGTTTGGTGACCAGCGTGTTGCCCAGCATTTCCTTCACATGGGACCTGACCTCATCCGGCGAGAAGGCAAGGCGAACGCCACCCTTCGCGTCTTCCGGCAGTTCCTTGAACTTGCCCTTGCCACGGCCACCGGCATGGATCTGCGATTTCACGACGTAGAGTGGCCCGGGAAGCGCTTCGATGGCGGCGTCCACATCATCCATGGACATGATCGGTACACCCTTGGCGACGGGGGCACCAAAACCCTTGAGAACCTGCTTGGCCTGATATTCGTGAATGTTCATGGATTGGGGGCTCCCGGTCGTGCTGGACCATGGTTATTGCGGGCAGCCGTGCCGGTATGGCCATCAGCTCCCTTCTAGATGACAAAGTGACCCTAGAATCATTGTCGCAGGGATGAAAGCCGCATCCCCAGTTTTCGCTTTCGACTTTCGGGGGTTAAGGCGCAGTTCTATACATTCTATAGATCGTTATCCTGCGACGACCGCGGGTAAATTCTGAACGAAGATTTTGGTCTCAGTTCAGCGCACCGCTCGCACCGTATCTTCAGCTGTCATCCCGGCTGGAGCCTGAGGGCGCCCAGCCTACAACCGATCCAGCCCCAGGCTCTCGGCCTCAAAGGCCACGATTGGCGTTACTTCACCAAACGTGTGCGGTTTGTCGGTGCCGCAACGGAAGGATGGGGCAGCATCAGCCACTTCCCGAGCCATCTCATTCGCGTTTTTGTTTGCGATCGCATCAACCCAGGCCACGTGACAGGCCGGGCCGCCAAGGCCGGGCAGACGGTGGATCACCAGCACATTGCCGCGACCGTCCTTCACACCCGGCGCAGACAGACCGCCGATCTTGAAGCGCAGGATCATCGCCACCGGCACGCCATCATGCAGCCGCCATTCCATTGCCGGGCCGGGCATATCGAAGGACATGAACGTGCGCCCCAGCATCTCTCCTTCGCCGAAATCGTCGCCGAACTGCATGAAAGAGCGCCCGTCATAGGCATGGATCGTCGCCGTAAATCCTTTCGGCCCGTTGCACACCAACGTACCCTCTTCGAGCGAATACTCGTTCTCGCCAGTCTTCGGTGGCGCCTTCTGCGCGCAATCCGGCCCGTCGAGCTTCGTGTAAGTGCTCGTCATCTCCATCGCCTCAGCAAAGGTCGCAACAGCAAAAAAAGCGGTGAGCGCAATGGCAACGGAGCGGATGGACGGGTGCATGAAAAAGGCCGGGCCAGTGTTGAACACCGGCCCAGCCTGAAGGGGTTCATTGTGCCGCGCTGTGCGGGAAGTCACAGCACTGATCAGGGAGATTCTCGGAACGAACCCGAGGATAAGACCCCCTAAGGCCGTGTCACTTCAAATTCGGCGCAATCTCGGCACAGGCCTCGCACAGATCAGCGACCGCCTGAGCGGACTTCGCGAACGCCTTCTCGTCACTCTTGCTCATTTCGATTTCCAGCACGCGCTCGGCACCGCCGGCACCGATGATGACGGGGACACCAACATACATGTCCTGGATGCCGTATTCCCCCTTCAGGTTCACGGCGCAGGGCAGGATACGCTTCTGGTCGCGCAGATAGGCTTCGGCCATGGAAATGGCGGATGCGGCCGGCGCGTAATAGGCGGAACCGGTTTTCAGCAGCGCCACGATCTCGCCACCGCCCTTACGGGTGCGGTCGAAGATTTCTTCCATGCGCTCCTTGGTCAGCCAGCCCATCTTGATGAGGTCGGGCAGAGGAATACCGGCAACGGTCGTGTATTTGGCGATCGGCACCATCGTGTCGCCATGGCCGCCCAGCACGAAGGCGGAGATATCCTTGATGGACACG
>JBCCRF010000186.1:0-6050 GCA_039208305.1 Pseudomonadota bacterium | reverse complement strand
GCGGCATTTCCACCGTGATAGTGGGCCCAGCCGCGCATCAGCGTGAGATCACGGGGCTCCGACGTCAGAGCACCACGGCGGTTCAACAAAGCGATGGAGCCTGCATAGTCGCGCGCGTCGAAAGCGGCACGGGCCTGCTGTGTCAGCACTTCAATGTCGATCACCCTACGCTGTTTACCGGTCAGACGATTGGCATCGGCGATCAGCAGGGCGCGACGTGTCTTTCCGTTGCGCAAGGTCGCAAGCGCGTGGCCGTAGGCCGCTTCCCGACCGCTGCGTTTCCCGCCTGCCAGACGCACCGCCTCGCCGAATGCGCGCTCGGCCTCGGCAGCGCGGTCGAGCTTCATCAGACACCAGCCCCGCATCTCCTGGTCGCGCGCCTTCAATGGGCCGCCCTTGCGCAGGCTGCGCGTCATAGACAGGCATTGCGTGTAGCGACCGCTTTCGTACGCGTTCGCGATACGCTTGCGCATGTCGACGGATCGGCGCTGTTTGGCAGATACGCGGGCAATACGCCTGTCGGCGTCATTACGGATGCGCCGCTTACCCCACTTCAGTTTTGCAATCTTCTCGTAAGTTCCACCGTAACGCGTCTGCAGCGCATCGAAAGCGGCGCGGTCCTTCTGCCCCATGGCGGACAGGGCAAGGCCATAGACAGCTGTCTCCGTCTCCTCCCACCGCATGGCGAGTGCAAACCATTGGGCTGCAGTGTCATGCTGACCTGTTTCGTGGGCTGTCCAACCAAGCGCCTCAGCCCCCTCACCGGCTTTCAGTTGCGCGGTGTACCGGGCGAGATCGTTCAGAACATCAGCGGTCACATGATCGGCATCGCGCTTCAGCACGAACTGAGACTGGGCATGGACGTAAAGAAGGCCAATCTCATTCGAGAGGTCGCGGTGTTTCTTCGCTAAAGGCAGCGCGCGTTCGTACCGTTGGGCGCGGTCCAGCGACAAAAGCAGGCCTTCGATCGCTTTCGCATGATCGGCACTTTTGGTGCCTTCCACCGCGAGAGCGGCGTCGAACCAGTCAGCAGAGGATTGCCAGTTGCGGCGGCCGTAGTGCGACCAGGCCAACAGCAACATGTCGTCGCGGCGGCCCTCGGACCACGCTCTGGCTTCAAAGCCTGCCATCAGCTCAAGAATTTGGTCCGGGTGCGTTTCGCCCAACCGTGACGTGCGCACCAGCGCACCGCGCACGATCGCGTCCTCTACCTGCCGTCGGGTTTCGGGATTGGTCAGCCGGTTATCGACACCGGCGAGCAATGCGAGGGTCCGCTCAGGAGCGAGCCATTGCGACGCCTTCTCCAGGGTCGCCTGCAATTCCGGCACCTTATCGGAGGCGGACAGGGCGACCAGAAACGCTTCATTGGCCGCGCCGTCCCGTTCCAAACGGGCATACGCTTCCGCCACCAGCCACAGAACTTCAAGATCGTCCCCAGCGAGCAATTGCGGGTGCCTGTCGGCCAGCTCGAGGATTCCGCTCCAGTCGTTGTTGCGGTGGCGGACCAGCATCATCTGTCGGTGCTCACGGGTCACCAGCGCACGCTGCAACTCGATCGAGGGATTGTAGTCGAAAAGGGTGTCTCTCAGGCTAGCGATCTTCTCCTTCACAGCATCGATGCGGTCTTCGGCCAGCAGGTCCCATAGGACCCGCTCGTCATCGCCTTCATCGGCGAAGATGTTCTGCGGTGGGGTCCAGGAGGGATACAGCATCCGCAAGCGGGTCAACTCGCGCTGCGCACGCTCCTGCTCGCCGCGCTTGGCGTAGTAGCGCAGGGCAGACGTATCGGGTTGGAGCACTTTCTCTGACGCGCCATGCAGCACAGGCAGCGGCGGGGGCGTGAGCGCGGCCAGCTGCTGCGCCTCGGCACGACCGGAAAGCGCCGTCATGCAAGCCAGCGTCAGGATCATCGATCTTACCAGCATTGCGGATACCTCTGTCGGATGACGATAGCGCTCAGCAGTTGCAGGCTGGCGGGGTAGTAGTGTCGGTCAATGGCGGTACGCAGCTGCTCAGGAAAGAGCATTCCGCTTTCAGCACAGGCTGAGACTGCGCCGATCGCGCTGTAGCCCATGTCGCGCAACACTTCCTCCGTCGCCCCGGTTTCGACATTCACGATGGCCGGTTTGGTGGCGATTGCAGTCCATCCGGACGGCGCGACGTCACCGTTCCACGCGGCATAGAGCGGAACGCGAATGGCGTTGTAGGAGAAGGTCGCATCCCAGCCGCTTGCCGCCGCCATGGTGACGCCGTTGGCTGGCAGTCGGCTCCAATCAGATGGCAGGCCAGCAGCATTGCGGCTGGCAGCCGCCAACATGTTGCGAGTGCCGGTGTTGAAATCCAGCCATGACGTATCGCCGGTCAGCTCCGCGATGCGCGTAAAGGCGGGAAAGACGCCGTAAGACAGGTTGACCACATCTGCTCCGTCTTGCTTGCGATTTTCAAAACCGGCAGCCCCGGGCAGAAGATAAGCGCCGTGGACGGAATGAACGCGCTTCAGCTTTTGAAGATCAGCAAGAATAGCCATCGCCTCACGGCGCAACTCGCCGCTGAAATCGGCGGCATGCGCTTCCAGCAGAGCCCAAGCGATCAGCAAATCGCCGTCGCTGGCGTTGTTCGTGTCGGCCACCGCAGGGGTTTTGGAAGCGTCGAATTTCCACGAGAACAACGCATCATCGCGCACCTGAAGATGCTGACGGGCAAAGGCCCATATCCGTGCGAAGGCCGGTTCGTCGCGGGCGGCGACGGCGAGCAACATACCGTAGCCTTGTCCTTCGCTGTGGGAGATGCCGCCATTTGCGGTATCCACTATGGCGCCGGTGTTGCGTAGAAATTGCAACTTGTAAGCCTGCCAAAGGCCGGGCAGCGGCTGACTTCCTGCCAGCGCTTTCATGGGCTTTACGGAGTTTGCCTGGGCGCGCCAGTCCACCGTATTGGCACCGACAGCGATTGCACCCAGACAGGCGATTGCCGTTGCCCACACTCGCAAACGGGGCAGGCTCCTTTTCGTCACTCGATCAGCCATGGCGACAGTTCTCCCCTTTGGCGACGCCCGACCGGCGTAGAACAAGGCTCGACAGGGAAGCGATGGAGATCAGCGTACCAAGCAGCAGAGCGGAGAAGATGAAGTGGTGGTTGGAAAACCACCCCGCCATCAGCCGTTTCAAATTCCCCGGCGACCAGTCGCGCACCACCATGACGGGTTGCGTCACGACTGTGGATGTAACCGTGTGGTCAAGCGTATCGATGGCGACGGTCTCACCGTGCAGTTGCGCCATGATGGAGGGGCGTGACAGTAGAGCCGCGCCTTCGCGCAAGGTCGCACCGTCTCGCGCGGTCAGTATCGTCCAAACGCCATCACCCCCAACTGGTGCAGACCGCTGATTGACGACCATATGGCTGTGCTTGGCATCAATGGGATGATTTGGCATTGCACCTGCGTGCCGGTCGGCCTTTCCCTCAAACAGCGAACGACTCAAGTCGAAAAACTGTTCGCCGAGGCCTGGGCGCTTCTCTTCCAGCTCTTCAGTCGCTTCAGGTCGAATCCGAGACCACCGCTCCAAAAGCGCATCGTCATCGTCCTGTTGGCGGGCTTTCTCGACTTTGGGAGCCAGGGACGACGCAGTCCGTGCGGGCGAAATGGAGGCAGTGGTGAACATATCCACTCCACCAAGATCGGGGCTCCATGCGGTCTGGATTGTGGCCTCTTCAATCCCGGGGATCTGTTCGGCCACGCTGAAGGGCAGCTGGTGATAGGCGCCGATGATGATAGCGTGGGCCGTGTCAGCGCTGGGCGCTCCGTAGCGAATGTCGAAAGGCAGAGGTTTGCCTGACGACAACGCGAGGCGTGTCGCGATCGTGGCAGCGGCAGACAGATGATCGAAATCGGGCTGGGTAATGGCCAGCGTCACGGAATTATCGTTGTAGGGATACCCCGATGACAGTGTCGGACCGAGGTCCGGCAAACGCGTTACCCGTGCCAGTTTTGGCAAGCGAATTGTAGAACGACCGGAAATCAGAAAACGCTTGTTGTCCTCGATCTGTCGGCGAGGGTGGCAATCGCGATCGGCGGCATTTGCCACCTGAGCTTCGATCTCGACACGATTGATGCCCGGTCGAAAATTCGACAGCGGTAAGCGCACCATCTTGTTGTGAAACAAATGTCCTGCACGACGCGCCAGCGCGATGCCTGCAACAGTGGTGCCGTTAACACGGATGATTAGGCGACTGTCCGACGCAAGCCCGGCACTATATCCAGCCGTTAGATTGAGTTCAGCGCTATCGTAATCCGCGCTGAAATAGTCGCCAGGCAGGGTAATGTCGAAGCCGTTGCGGTAAAGTCGGCCGTCGAATTCCTCTCCATTGAGTCCAAGATCGGCAAAACGGATGTGCTGTCCTGCTAGCAGCCGCTGATTGACCGTGCGCTCACCGCCCGTATCCACCCGACGGCTTGCGGCAAAAATGGCATCCAGCCTTTGGTCGAATTCAGTCGCCGACCCTGTGGCTTTACCGTCCAGCACGATTGTCAATCGTTCGTGCCCGTCTTTCGCCAGCACCTGCAGTGGGACAGCGCGGTTCCATTGCGCAGCATAGTCGGAAGCGAGTTTGACAAATCCATCACGAGGGCCTGCATAGAGATCGATCCCCGGTCCAGTCCCCGGTTGCGATGAGATGGAAATGAGGGGAGCGGTAAAGCCTGCATGAAGGACCACCCGTTGCGCGAGAGCGATCCCGGCCTGTACAGCGGCCTCGGGCCGTTCAGGCGGAACGATGATATTGATGCGCACCTGCCCTGCTTCATTGCGGGCAACGGCTGACACAGCGGAAAGAGAATCCAGCGACGCATTTCCAGCGTCGAAGATGAAACCTGTCCCGGCGGCATCGATATCCGTCCAAAGCTCGTGCGTCGCCTTTAAAGAACAGGCAACGCGGTGGCGCTGTCGCGCAATCAGCCGCACCATGTTGGTTCCAGGCATCAGCAGGTTAGGTGGCACTTCAAAGGTCGAGACACGGGTGCGTGCTGCCGACGAAATCGGGCGTTGAGCAACTTCGGTGCCATTGATTTCCAGCCTCAGATGTGAGGCTTCCGGCATGACGGACACAGCATTGCGATAGGCTAGGCGGAAACGCACCGGTCCCGTCAGTTGCTGTGCCGCTACCTTCACGGTCCATCGCCGCTCGTCCCGCTCCCCCGTCAGGCGAAGCGGACGACGCGATGCAGGAAGATGATAGAGCACGCGTGAGCGGCCACCAGCCTGCACGATCGAGCCCGTGGTCATCGTATCCAGCGCCTGTCTCAACCGATCACGGGTCAGCGACGGCTGTTCGTTCATGCGCTTCAGCGTCAGCAGCGCCCGTTCGCCAGGCTGTGGCATGCTTTGGATTGCCGCCGGTAGCGCGGTTTGAGCAAACGCAGGAACAGGCAGAAATAGCGCTGCAACGATCGCAGCCGCATGCTTGGCACTGGTCATTATATGGGGGTCCATCGGTCGTCTCGAAGGGTAAGCTCGCTACTGCGCTTGCGGCGCAAACGGCGTCGTCACTTGGCTGGGATCCGGATGCGCGGACGCACCTATGCTACGTCCTCCTGTTCGCAGGTGACCGAAGGCACAGGCGAAACCCCGCAGGATATGCCGTAGCGACCACACGAGCGCGGTGAGGGTACCGGACGTGACCGATACCTGTTTGTGTCGCCGCGAGCGCAAGGCATCAAGCACCCCGCTGTTGCGGTACATAATGGTGGCCAGGGCACGACGATCGGTTGCTGACAGATCATCGAAGGCGAGCCCAAGCCTCGTGTTGTTGCCTAAACCTCGAGTGCTGCGGATATCGACATCGAAATGATACCCAGAGGTCGCATCTGGTTTTGCAAGCACCTCTAATCGTGCCCGCTGACCAGACGTCACCGGACCGGCAGCAACAGGGCTACCCACGATTGCCACCTGCGTGCCTCCTGACGAGCAATCCAACAAACGGGCCTCGCGCGATGTTCCATCAGCAAGGTGAAGTCTTGCAGGGGCATTCGTCGCAACCCGGGGGTGGCGGCGGCG
>JBCCRF010000185.1:0-6074 GCA_039208305.1 Pseudomonadota bacterium | reverse complement strand
CGAAAAGTGGGCGGGATTGAGCCAAATCTCGTCTGGCACACCGATACGGCACTTCCCTTGTCTGACCTGGTGATCCTGCCGGGTGGATTTTCACACGGTGACTATCTGCGTTCCGGCGCGATTGCCGCTCGCGCGCCTATTATGCACTCGGTTGCAAGGGCTGCGGCAGACGGGGTTCGCATCCTCGGCGTGTGCAACGGCTTTCAGATCCTCGTGGAAGCGGGCCTGTTGCCCGGAGCGCTCATGCGCAACGCTGCGCTGACATTCGTGTGTCGCGAGGTGAAGCTGCAGACGGTGAACATCGACAACCCGTTCACGGAGTGCTATCAACCGGGTGAAATCATCTGTTGCCCGGTCGCCCATCACGACGGTAACTATTTCGCCGATTCTGAGACACTCAAGCGTCTAGAGAGTGAAGGTCAGGTGGCCTTTCGCTACGCCGACGACACCAACCCGAATGGCTCGATCAATGATATTGCGGGCATCTTCAACGACGCCGGTAATGTACTAGGCATGATGCCCCATCCGGAAAATCTCATCGAGTCGGCCCATGGCGGAGACGACGGTCGTAGACTATTCGAAGGCGCGATGAACGTGCTCCACGCCAAAGCAGCATGAGATTGGCTCCTGCAGCCCTGATGGTCGGCGCAGTAGCACTGACCGCATGTCAGACGCGGAGTGACACGTCTACCAGACTCGGTACACCTCAATCCGTTATGGTCAACGTAGCGCAACAGATGCAGGCCTGCTGGTTTAAGCCCAAACTTGCGCAGTTCCGCCCTTACCGTCTGGCGGCTGAACTCGATTCTTATTCCGGCAAACCGCGCGTTCTTCTGGTGCCGCGCAACCAACCTGCAGGACTGCCGAAACTCGTGGCGCAGGCCGAACGCCGTAACAGTCGCACGCAATTCACCAGCTTCGGCCCCCTTCTCAAATCGAACAATGGCCCCGCCCTTCGCGCCTCAATGGACGCCTGGGCAAAAGGCTCCAAGACATGCTGACCTTATGACCCGAGCGACCGTCAACAACACCCATCCCATCACGGCAGAACTTGTTGCCGAGCACGGCATCTCAGATGACGAATGGAAGCGTATTCTGGACCTGACAGGCCGCGAGCCGACCTTTACCGAAATGGGCATCTGGTCGACCATGTGGAACGAACATTGCTCCTATAAATCCTCCCGCAAATGGCTAAAGACGCTGCCGACCGAAGGGCCACAAGTGATCTACGGACCTGGTGAGAATGCAGGCGTGGTCGATATCGGTGATGGCGACTGCGTGGTCTTCAAGATGGAGAGCCATAACCACCCCTCCTATATCGAGCCCTATCAAGGCGCGGCGACCGGCGTGGGCGGTATCTTGCGCGATGTTTTCACCATGGGCGCACGCCCCATTGCGGCCATGAACGCCCTGCGTTTTGGATCGCCAGATCATGAGAAAACGCGTCATCTTGTTTCCGGCGTAGTGTCCGGCATCGGCGGCTACGGCAATTCCTTCGGCGTGCCCACCGTCGGCGGCGAGGTCAATTTTCACGAGCGCTACAACGGCAATATTCTGGTAAATGCTTTTGCTGCGGGACTAGCAAAGACCGACGCGATCTATATGTCGAAAGCCAAAGGTGTTGGCCTCCCGGTCGTCTATCTTGGGGCAAAAACCGGGCGTGACGGTGTCGGTGGCGCAACGATGGCCTCCGCAGAATTCGACGATTCTATCGATGAGAAACGCCCCACAGTTCAGGTTGGCGACCCCTTCACCGAAAAGTGCCTCATGGAAGCCTGCATGGAACTCATGGCCTCCGGCGCTGTGATCGCCATTCAGGATATGGGCGCTGCCGGCCTAACCTGTTCCGCCGTTGAGATGGGCGCAAAGGGCGATCTTGGCATCGAACTCAATCTGGATTCGGTCCCGGTGCGGGAAGAACGGATGACGGCCTACGAAATGATGTTGTCCGAAAGCCAGGAGCGGATGCTCATGGTGCTGCGCCCTGAAAAGGAGGATGACGCGAAAGCAATCTTCGAAAAATGGGCCCTCGATTTCGCTATCGTTG
This sequence comes from Pseudomonadota bacterium, assembly GCA_039208305.1. Taxonomy (GTDB): domain Bacteria; phylum Pseudomonadota; class Alphaproteobacteria; order Rhizobiales; family Rhizobiaceae; genus Pseudahrensia. The sequence goes on along the minus strand of JBCCRF010000185.1, from coordinate 4,027 downwards.
GCAAAACAACCGACGATCTGCGCTTCCGCGTGCTTCATCAGGGCGAAGAAGTCGCCAATCTGCCAATCAAAGAGTTAGGCGACGAAGCACCCGAGTACGACCGCCCATGGATCGAGCCCGGCACACATGTGGAGCAAGAGCCGCATCTCTTTGCGCCGCCGGATGACTATTCGGCCGCACTTCTGTGGATGCTAGCATCTCCCAACCTGTGCTCCCGCCGCTGGGTGTGGGAGCAGTATGACACGCTGATCCAAGGCAATTCCCTGCAATTGCCAGGCGGTGATGCTGGCGTAGTGCGCGTCGAAGGTCATGAAACGAAGGCCCTGGCTTTCTCGTCCGACGTCACGCCGCGCTACGTGGAAGCCGACCCCTACGAGGGCGGCAAACAGGCTGTCGCTGAATGCTATCGTAATTTGGTAGCAACCGGCGCGAAGCCTCTGGCAACGACGGATAATCTGAACTTCGGAAATCCGGAAAAACCGGAAATTATGGGTCAACTTGTCGCCGCCATCCGTGGTATCGGCGAAGCATGCGAGGCGCTCGATATGCCGATCGTTTCCGGCAATGTCTCGCTCTACAACGAGACAAATGGCGAGGCCATCCTACCGACGCCGACAATCGGCGGATGCGGTCTGATTGACGATCACGCTCTGATGGCGCGGATCGGGTCTGCCGGTGAAGGCGACGTCATTTTTCTAGTCGGCACCGAAGGCACACACCTGTCTCGCTCAATATACCAGCGCGAAATCCTGGGCGAGGAAAGCGGCCCCGCTCCGACTGTCGACCTGATGACGGAACGCTTTCGCGGCGATTTCGTCCTGTCCGCCATTCGCAGCGGCTATGCTTCCGCTTGCCACGACATCTCAGACGGTGGTCTTGCGGTGGCGCTTGCGGAGATGTGCATGGCATCCGGCAAAGGTGCGGATTGCGAGATCGAGGTGACTTACCCCCACGCCGCACTTTTCGGCGAGGATCAGTCGCGCTACCTCGTGACAGTACCGGCACAGTGGGCAGACATGTTCGGTGCAAATTGCGAGGGCTCCGCTTGCATATTCTCCCGCTTAGGCAATGTCGGCGGCCATCGCTTGAAGATCAACGATCTGGTAGACATATCAGTCGCGCAGATGAAAGCTGCACACGAAGCGTGGTTCCCGGATTACATGGCCGGGCCTGCAGTCGCTGAAGCTGCGGAATAGATTGGGAAGGGCAACACAATGCCGATGGATGCGCGTGAAATCGAAACCATGATCAAAGAAGCCCTGCCGGACGCGCAGGTGACGATCCGCGATCTTGCGGGCGACGGTGACCATTACGCTGCAGAAGTTGTGTCGGAGCAGTTTGTCGGCAAATCGCGCGTGCAGCAGCACCAGATGGTATATGGTGCCTTGCAGGGCAAGATGGGCGGCGTGCTTCACGCCCTTGCGCTACAAACTAGCGCGCCGAAATAAGACGAAACGCGGTGATGCAGTTTTCCGACACCGGCATCATGATCGGCTGTGCGCTGGTTTTGCTCCTGGTCGCCGCGATGCTGCTCTACATCAAATTCGGTGGACGGAAAAAATCTGGCGGATACGATTGGAAACCGGCCCAAGACTACGATGTCGTGCAGACCGGTGAGGCCAATATGACGCCTGCCTGGCCAGTGATGAAAAAGCGCGAGCCCCCGAAAACGGATCACACCAGCCGCGACCACAAGCTAGACAGAAGCTAGATTGGCATCTGCCCGCGCAGGGATGGTGCGACACGCACCGTCATCGCCACGCTGCCATCGTTGAGATCATTGCGCTCGATGACATGGGCGTTCTCGTAGAACCAGTTGAGATTTCCCAGCTGCTCGGGCTCCAGCACCACATCCACCACGTTTTCTGATCCGCCAAGCTTATCTTCGATCAGTTCCAGCAGTTCGGCCTCGCCCTCACCCGTGATGGCTGACACGAGAAGCGGTGCATCGTCACCCGTGCGGGTGGTACGGATGGCCTCCAGCGCGTCCGGTTCGAGCAAGTCGATCTTGTTCCAAACCTCCATCACACGGCTACGGCCATCTTCGCCGATGCCTAATTGGGATAGAATGGAATAAACATCCTCTGCCTGCGCCTTGGTATCGGGATCGGAAATGTCGCGAACATGGAGAATCAGTTCAGCTTCGATCACCTCCTCCAGCGTCGCGCGAAAGGCCGCGACCAGATGAGTTGGGAGGTCTGAAACGAAGCCCACTGTATCGGAGAGGATCGCCTGCGTGCCCTGCGGCAGATGAAGCTGGCGCAGTGTCGGGTCCAGCGTGGCGAAGAGCATGTCTTTTGCCATGACCTCAGCACCGGTGAGACTGTTGAACAATGTCGACTTGCCAGCATTCGTATACCCGACAAGAGCGACAACCGGATGCGGAATGCGCTTGCGTTGGGAACGGTGCAGCGTACGAGTGCGGCGCACCTTCTCCAGCTCTTTTTCGAGCGCATTCACCCTACCCTGTAGCTGTCGTCGGTCGCTTTCGATCTGCGTTTCGCCCGGGCCACCGAGAAAGCCGCCGGAGCCGCCACCGCCGCCGCGCTGGCGTTCTAGATGGGTCCATGAGCGGACGAGACGACCTTTCTGATAATTCAGATGGGCAAGCTCGACCTGAAGTCGCCCCTCCTTCGTCTGCGCACGGGCACCGAAAATCTCGAGAATGAGGCCAGTCCGGTCCAACACCTTGGCCTGCCACTCCTTCTCCAGATTGCGCTGCTGCACCGGTGTCAGCGGGTGATCAATCACAACCAATCCAGCATCAAGGGCTGCGATCAGACCTTTCAACTCCTCTACCTTGCCTGTGCCGAAGAGCGTCCCCGGTTTCAGTTTATTCAGTGGAATGGAAACGGCGTGAACGATTTCAAGATCAATTGCGCGCGCCAGACCAACAGCCTCTTCCAATCGTGCCGTCTCGCTGCGCAGGTGGATGCGCTCACTATCGCCTTTGGCCATCGCGCCTGGGCTTATGACGGGTGACAGCACCACGGCCTTCGTGATCGGCCGTTCTTCGGTCGTGTCGATCTGAAAACGGGGCTTACCCGCTTTTTTGTAGCTTTCAGAAGAGCTCAAGGGCTACTCGCCACCTGCACCACCGGTATCGTCGAACATCTTCAATGGTTCGCCCGGCATGATGGTGGAAATGGCATGCTTGTAGACCAGTTGTGAATGACCGTCGCGCCGCAACAGCAGGCAGAAATTGTCAAACCAGGTGACCACACCCGTCAGCTTCACGCCATTGACCAAAAAAATTGTCAAAGAAATTTTGTTTTTGCGAACGTTGTTGAGAAAAGCGTCCTGTAGGTTCTGCTGTCGTTCAGCCATCGTTTCCATATCGTTTCTACGCCGATTTCGTCCTCTAATATAAGGTAGGACCCACGTGGCGCAATTGCGATCAACGCGTTCGCCAGTATCTCAGCGAAAAAATGCCGATCACGGCCAGAACTTCCAACCTCCCCAGCAGCATTGTGAGCATCAAGGTCAATTTGGCAGGCGTGGCGAGATCGGCATATTCCGGCCACGGCACTTCGCCAGCCTGCCCCCAATCCGGGCTGTAGATCGGACCGGCTGTCGTGAAACTGGCAATTGTTGCGGTGAGCGCTGCGTCGAAGGGTACGCCACCCGCGGAGACGAGGATCGACGCTGCCGCGATTGTGACGATGGCAACAACGAAAAAGCTCCAGATCGCCTTCATCAACTCCATGTCGTAGCGCTCGGATCCAAAATGAGAGCCCCGTATGATGTGGGGATAGATGAGCCGGTCGAGTTCTGAGAGCGATTGCACCAGCATTCCGCCCATGCGGTATTGCTTCAGTCCTCCCGAGGTAGAAAACGCGCTGCCACCCAGAAAAACAATAAAAAGCACCGTCACGAGCGGTAGGAGCGTGTGATAGCCAGGCTGCGTCTCCAACCCGCTGGTGGAGACCAACGAAGCCGCATTGACGAAAGCCTCAATAACGACCTTCAGGCCACCCACGCTCTCCAACCCCGAAACACTGGCGAACTGAAATGCGAAGACCAACGT
>JBCCRF010000184.1:0-6101 GCA_039208305.1 Pseudomonadota bacterium | reverse complement strand
GGGTGAGTTCGAGGCGGGTGGGCAACCGATGCGGACAGGTTTATTGAGGGCGCGCTGAACCGAACCGGAACGCCACGTTCATGTGGCGTTCAGTTTTGGAAAGCCTCGATATTTTCTTGTTATTATAGAGGCTTAGCCGCCCATCGGCGCGCGCAAAACCTTTGTGGGAACGGCGTCGAACACCTCATCCGGCACGAAGAAATCCGCCACGAGTTGCCCGCCCGGTTCATGGGCATAGACATCGAAATCCGTGATTCCTTCGTCACGAAGCACCTGTTCATCAATGAAGAACTGGCCGGTGGTTGTTTTGGAGTCGCGAACGAGGATCGCGTGGGCAGCGTCTGCCATGATCTCTGGCTTGCGACTCATCTTCGCCATGGAATCGCCGCCCAGCAGATTGCGAACGGCCGCGGTATCGATAGCCGTCAGCGGCCAGAGCGAATTCACCGCGATGCCTTGCTTGGCGAACTCCGCCGCCATGCCGAGCGTGCACATGGACATGCCGTATTTCGCCATCGTGTAAGCGACGTGCGGTGCGAACCATTTTGGGCTCATGTCGAGAGGCGGCGCGAGATTGAGAATGTGCGGGTTATCGCCTTTGGCGAGATGCGGCAGGCACAATTTGGAGACGAGAAACGTGCCACGCGTGTTGATCTGGTGCATCAGATCGAAGCGCTTCATGTCCGTCATGGGCGTCGGCGTCAGCTGAATGGCAGACGCGTTGTTGATACAAATGTCGATGCCGCCGAAGGTCTCAACGGTCTTGTCCACAGCCGCCTGCACGATAGCTTCGTCGCGAATATCGCAGATAACCGGCAGCGCTTTACCACCCGCCTCTTCGATCTCCTCAGCAGCGGTGTAGATCGTTCCCGGCAGTTTCGGGTGCGGTTCGGCGGTCTTGGCAGCGATGACAACATTCGCCCCATCCTGTGCCGCGCGCAACGCGATGGCGAGCCCGATTCCGCGGGAGCCTCCAGACATGAAAATAGTTTTTCCGGACAGGGATGCGGTCATAGCGAGGCCTCAAGCGTGATGGACGGATCAGCGCCTTCGTAGCTGATCGAAACGCGCGGCGCACCATCCATCAGCGCGGTTTTGTGAAGCGATGCGTGGTCACCACGGCAGGACAGGTCGAGGTTCCAATAGGTCGCCTCACCTGTGGTGTGCGCAAAGCCGTCGCCCTGATCGGTGAAAAATGGCGATGCAGATGCAATCCCCGGCACCGGGTAACAAGTCAGCGTGATCGCAGTCGCATCATGGGGCGAGGTGTTTTCCCAACCGGTCGCAAGGGGAAGTGTCGCCCCGCCACGAACGAAAATCGGAAGATGGTCGAGCGCCGCTGGGGCAATGATCGTCTGCCCGCCCTCAAAATACGAACCTGAATAGAAGTCGAACCAACCTTCCTTTGCAGTGGGGAGCCGCACGCATACTTCATCCGTCCCCTCCTCCACGGCCGGCGCGACCAGCACGTCCCGCCCCAGCATGAAAGTATCAGCGTCCGCGCGGCACGCGGGATCATCGAAATGGAAAAACACCGGCGCGATCATAGGCGCGGCATGCCTGTGGCACTCGTGGGCCAGCGTATAGAGAAGCGGCATGAAGCGGGCGCGCAGGTCCATCGCGGCTTTGATCGCGGGAAACACCTCCTCGTGCATCCACGGCAGATTGGGGATGTTGTCGTATTGGGCTTTCCACGAATTCATCACGCAGCGTGGATGCAGCGCCATCATCTGGAACCAGCGCACCAGCAGTTCCGGCTCCGGCGGCGGACCGTCGAACCCTCCGATATCGTGCCCCGTGAATGGGAAGCCAGACAGCGCCATGGAGAGGCCCTGTCGCAGATTCCATTTCAGCGTATGCCACGAGGTTCGGTTGTCGCCCGACCATGTTTCACCGTAGCGCGCGATGCCGATAGGCCCGGCTCGCGATATGCCCCACGGCCGGCGGTCCGGTGCATGCCGTGCCATCGAGTCACGGCTGGCGCGTGTCATCAACAGAGCGTGCACGGGCCGAGTTTCAATGCCTGGAAGCGATTGCCCGAACCCATGAATGGTCGCGGTCTCGTCCCATAGTTCGGCCTCGTTGTTGTCGTTCCAAACGCTATCGAAACCCGGCGACAGAACATGTTCGACGATGCCGTTGCCCCACCAATCCGCCGCCGCCGGGTTGGTAAAATCGATCTGCGCGCCTTGGCCACCCCAGAACATTTCGACCGCCGGACCGCCGTCGGCGCGGCGCACGAACCAACCATTCGCTTCAGCCTGGCTATAGTTGGTGTGGCCCGTCAGCAGAACCGGCTTCACGTTGGCTGCTGTGCGGTATCCCATACCACGAAGCCGCTTGAAGAAGGCCAGCCGGTCGGGAAAGCGCGCCTCGTTCCAGTTGAACACATAGCGCAACCCATCCGGCCCGGCCGTGTAACCGGAACCCAGATGTATCTGCGACAGGGCGAGTTCCCGCGTCCGGGCCTCCTTCGCGAAGTCGGTGATAACGGTTTGGGCCTGCTCATGATCCGCGTGATGCATGGTCGTGAAACCAAAGCCCAGCGCGGCGCGCGGCGGCATGGCAGGCATGCCCGTCAGCTCGTGGAGGCCACGTATCACATCAACAGGACGCGGTCCGGCAACCACGTAAAGCACGCAGCCCTTTTCCCGCATCTCCACGTGGCGGAAGCGCTCGAAATAGTTGGAATGCTCGGCACCCAAGTCAAACACGGTCTCGGCCATCGTGTCGTAGAGCAGCCCGGCCCAGCGGTGTCCGTCTGCAAGGATCAGCCACGGCGCATGCTTATAGAGCGGGTCAGACTTCTCAGCATCGTAGCCCAGCGCATCGCTTTGCAGACAACGCAACCGACGCCCTGTCCGATCCAGCGCGCCGGTTTTGTCGCCAAGCCCGTAATGCTGCGTTTCGGATGCCAGCGCCTGAAAATGTTTGAGGTAATGCCCGCGTTCGAACCATTGCCATGCACCGCCCTCTCGGTCGCGAAAAACGGTGTGCCACTGTTCGCCATCCTGCTGCTGGACATGCAGTTTCAGGTAGTCACCCACCTCGCTACAGGCCAAGCGCAGCTTGGACGTCTGCGATGGTTCGAAGTCTTCCAGCGACAACCGATCCAGCCCGCGGACAGGGCAGTCACCGCCCGGCGCGATCATCCATGTGCGGTCGACCGACAGGCCTTCATTAGGAACGACCGCAATCCGCAGCACATCCGCACCCAGATGGTCGATGTGCAGCATGAAGCCTTCACTCAAAGGTGCCCGCAGGCCCGTTGCCATTGAATTCGGTCTATCGATCAGTCGTAGCAGGCCCATGAGCACACGATTGCAGAGCGGTACACCGCGCGCAATTAGGGGGCGACGTCTTCCCCGTCATCTGCGGATAACGCTCTTGCCGTGCCGCCAACGACCGCCTTCGTGCCACGGAAGGCCAACTTGCTGGCACCAACCGTGCCTTTGACGGCAAGTTTCGTGGCGGAAACCGTCGTCCCTACGACCGCGCCGGTGACCATAGCGGTGGCACATCCCTGCAAGGCAAGCGCAGAGCACAAGGCTATGGCAGTCAGACATTTCGGCATAGACGAGTGTCCAGTGGGGCGGCAAGCATCGCGTACTATCACGACAAGACGTGAAGATCGCCTTAGCGGCGCTCACGCAAGATGCAGCACAACGCGTCGCGTATGCGGTCGATGTCGGTGCTCAAACAGAAACAGGCCCTGCCATGTACCGAGCAACATACGCCTGCTGTTCACCGGAACTGTAAGCGATGTCTGCGTTAATGCTGCACGAATATGGGCCGGCATATCATCCGGCCCCTCCATCACGTGGCGCATCCAGCCCATCGTCGGGTCATCACCATCGGGCGCAATGCGGCGGAAATATTCGGCAAGGTCCAGCGGGACATCCGGATCAGCATTTTCCTGAATCAGCAAAGAGCATGACGTGTGTTGGACAAAGGCTGTCAGAAGCGCCGGACCATCGCTTGCATTGGCCACAAAATTGGCCGCATCGCCGGTGAACTCTGTCAGCCCCGGCCCGTTAGTGACGATCTCGATGGTAGTTTGTCTGGCGGACATTTGGCCCTACCTGTCGGCGAGAAACGCCCGCACTTCAGCCGCCAGCGCTCGCACCTCATCAGCACCTTTGGAGTTCTTGTCAGTCTCCATGATCGTGAGACCATCACCCATGGAAGAAGCGAAACCGGTGCGATTGCCGATCCGTGTTTCTGCCAGATTGGATGACAGTTCCTTCAGCGCCTCGGCGATCTCGCCCGTCAGTTTTGCGCGCGGCGGGACGCGGGTGAGCACGATCAGCACCGGCACCTTTTCCAGCTTGGCGATTTCCAGTGTGCGGCTGGTCGCCCACAGATCGACCGGCGTCGGCTGAACTGGCACCACGACCAGATCGGCGGCACCGATTGCAGGGCGCACGTCCATCTCGGCCTTCGGCGGCGTGTCGACAACCACCATGTCATGCTCGCGCCCCAACGCACGGATTTCGCGCCGTACGCCCCAGCCGGACGATGTGCGAAACCCCAGATCGATATCGTCTTCACCAAAATGGTCTTCCCGCGCCTCAAACCATTCGCCAAGCGAACCTTGAGGGTCTGAGTCCAGCAGGCCGACGGAAGCCTTGCCAGCATCGGACAGCGCGACGGCCAGATGGGCCGACATCGTGGTCTTGCCCGCCCCGCCCTTCTGCTGGGTGACCGTGATGACGGTGGCGTCTCTGCTCATGTCTCAATTCTCCACCTCATGCCGGGATGCACAACTATCGTGCGGCAGTCGCGACAAGAATCAAGGGTGACGCTGATTGAGCTGGCGAAAGCGCAGTCTTTACTGGTTGAAAAGCCGCTCGCCTTGCTCGTCGATCACCTGCCGTGCCTTGCGTGAGAAAGCAGCGTTGCACTGGTCCTTGTCGGGAAACAGGTCTGCGCGGATTAACTTATGGTTCTTCTCGCCCTTGCTGATCGTCCCGGCGAGGCGGAACTGTCCGCCCTCCGGCATAGGTTCAGGTCGCAACGAGAAGTCCTTGTAAGTCTCGACTTCAGCTTCCGGTTCCGCAGAACTGCCGCCACCGCCAAACAATCTGCTCCAGAACGACATTAGGCATAGTCTCCAAGCGTGAGCGAGAAATCGGGAATGCCGGATGGCTTCAAGACAACTTCTTCGGAGTGGCGAACAACATCGCGGTAGCCCATCGGCGTCGCATGGCGATGAACAACTGTCTGACGCTGCGCCACGTCAATGACCCACAATTCTGCGACCCCGAACCCAGCATAGACCTGCGCCTTGCGCCCCAGATCGTAAGAGAGACTCGACACGGCGATTTCGATGGCCAGCACAGCATTACCGGGACCAAGCTCAGCGAGGTCAAGGTCGTCTGGAAAAACGACGAAATCCGGTTCCAGAAACGTGTCGTCATTAAGACGGAACGTCGTCTCAGGAATTGTGCGAAAACCGCTGGGCAGCTTCTGCACAAGTTCGTACACCAACCACCCCTTCAGCCGCTCATGCGTGATACCTTTGGGTGACATGGGCACGATCTCCCCGCCGATCAGCTCAAACCGCTCGCTTTCATCGATGATGCCAGCCTCCACCATCCGCTCGACATCGGCGATGGTGAAGGCACGGCGCATCTCGCCGTCGGCTGCTCGGGTCACATGCACAGTCATGCTGTCACCCTATCATGCGATCAGCTGTCGAGGAAGGAGCGCAGTTTGCGGCTGCGGCTGGGGTGCTTGAGCTTGCGCAGCGCCTTGGCCTCGATCTGGCGGATGCGTTCGCGGGTAACGCTGAACTGTTGGCCGACCTCCTCCAGCGTGTGGTCGGTGTTCATGCCGATGCCGAAGCGCATGCGCAGCACGCGCTCTTCACGCGGCGTCAGGGACGCCAGCACGCGGGTTGTGGTTTCGCGCAGGTTCGACTGGATGGCAGCATCGATGGGCAGAACGGCGTTCTTGTCCTCGATGAAATCGCCCAGATGCGAGTCTTCTTCGTCACCGATGGGCGTTTCCAGGGAAATTGGCTCCTTCGCGATTTTCAGCACCTTGCGCACCTTCTCCAGCGGCATGGCGAGTTTGGTGGACAGTTCCTCCGGCGTCGG
>JBCCRF010000183.1:0-6109 GCA_039208305.1 Pseudomonadota bacterium | reverse complement strand
GGGCAAAGCATCAAATTCACCGAGGATGGCGATAACCGGCCCTTCGTCACCTGCCTCACCGATCACAGCTGTGGGGATGCCCCCTGCATTCTCCGTGACCTTGAACCCCTGCTCCCGCAGCATCGCAACATGTTCGGCGACGGACTTGAATTCCTTGTAGAGCGTCTCGGGCGTGTCGAAGACGCGGTCTGACAAGGCGATGAATTCTTCGCGGTGGCGGTCGACATGGTCCCAGATCGGATCGGCGTTTTTCACGGGGTCTCTCCAACGTTTCGTTCAGACGGTTTCAGCGTGTTCCAGCAGGCAAGCGGTTTCGCGTCCGTCGCGTCCCGTCTTCAGCTCGGGCACAATGGTCCGGCATTGCGGCATGGCGACGGGGCAGCGCGGGTGGAAGGTGCAGCCCGGCGGCGGGTCCAGAGGTGACGGTATCTCGCCCTCGATGGGCGCGAATTCGCGCCGTCGCTGGTCCAAGCGCGGGGCTTCGGCCAGCAGCGCCTTGGTGTAGGGATGGCGCGGATCGGCGAAGATGTCTTCGGTCGAGGCTGTCTCGACGATCTTGCCCAGATACATAATCGCCACACGGTCGGCGATGTGTTCCACGACGCTGAGATCGTGGCTGATAAACAGGTAGGTCAGGCCCAGTTCTTCCCGCAGGTCCATGAACAGATTGATGACCTGCGCCTGAATTGACACGTCCAGTGCTGCGATGGCCTCGTCGCAGACGAGAAACTTCGGCTTCACCGCAAGAGCGCGGGCGATGCCGATGCGCTGGCGCTGTCCGCCGGAAAACTGGTGGGCGTAGCGGCGCTTCAGGGATGGGTCGAGGCCGACCTTCCGCATCACGTCGTCGACATAGTCAGAGCTCTCCGCCTTGCTGACGATGCCGTGCATCCGCGGCGCTTCGCCGATGATGTCTTCCACCCGCATACGCGGGTTGAGGCTGGCAAAGGGATCCTGAAAGATCATCTGGATCGCGAGCGTCGCCGCACGCTTGTCAGCACTGTTTAAGGTCGCGACATCGCGACCTTCGTAGAACATCTGTCCGTCGGTGGCGGCATGGATGCCTGCCACGACGCGCCCGAGGGTGGACTTGCCGCAACCGGATTCACCCACCAGCCCCAGCACCTCACCCTTGTGGATCGACAGGCTCACATCATCGACCGCGTGCACAGTCTCCTCACGCAGTTTTGCGCCGAGCCGCTGAGCGATCTTACCCGCGACGTCCAGCCGTTTGGTGAAGCGTTTCGAGACGTTGCGGATCTCAACGAGAGGTTCGGACATCACGCGGTTTCCACCTCACGCTGAGGGTTGAAACAACGCAGGCGACGCCCGTCGATGTCTTCGATGGGTGGCTCGTTGGAACAGACGGAGGTACGCGCGCGGCAGCGCGGGGCGAAGGCACAGCCCTCCGGCAGAGCGAGCATGTTCGGCGTCATGCCTTCAATCTGGAACAGGCGTTCGCCGCGCCGGTTGGCGGTCGGCACGGAACCCAGTAGCCCCACCGTGTAGGGATGGCGCGGGCGGTCTATCACATCATCGATGCCGCCCTGCTCCACGATACGCCCGGCATACATAACTGAGATGCGGTCCGCGAGACCGGCAACTACGGCTAGGTCATGGGTGATCCAGATCATCGCGGTGCCAGTCAGCTTGGTGAGCTTCTGCGCTTCGTGGATAATCTGCGCCTGAATAGTGACGTCGAGCGCGGTCGTCGGTTCGTCGGCGATGATGAGGTCAGGCTGATTGAGAAAAGCCGTCGCAATCGCCACGCGCTGGCGCATCCCGCCGGAAAGCTGATGCGGATAGGCCTGCAGCCGCTCTTCGGGCGAAGGGATACCCACCAGCCCCAGCGCATCGCGGCTCCGTTCCCACGCAGTCTGACGGCTGACCTTCTCGTGTGCGAGGATCGCCTCGATCATCTGCGTATCGACGCGCAGAACCGGATTCAGCGTCATCATCGGGTCTTGGAAGATCATCGAGATCTTGTTGCCGCGAAGCCGTTTGAGCTGCTCTTCAGGCGCGTTGGCCATGTCATTGCCGTTGAAGCGGATCGAACCTTCCACGATGCGTCCTGGCGGATCGATCAGGCCCAGGATGGAGAAGCCGGTAATCGACGTGCCCGAGCCGGACTCGCCCACCAGCCCCATGACCTCGCCCTTGGAGACGGTGAAATCGACGCCATCCACCGCCTTCACCACACCGGCATGGGTGAAGAAGTGGGTCTTGAGCCCGCTGACCTCGAGAACGGCGGTCATTTCTTCAGCCTCGGGTTCAGCACGTCGCGCAGATGGTCTCCGACGAGATTGATGGAAACGACCGTCAGCAGCAGCGCGATGCCGGGAAAGACGGAAATCCAGTAGCGGCCCGACAGCATGTATTCGAACCCGTTGGCGATCAGCACGCCGATGGAGGGCTCCGTCTGAGGCAGGCCGACGCCGAGGAAGGAGAGCGTTGCTTCGAGCGAAATCGCGCTTGCCGTCTGCACCGTGCCGACGACGATGAGAGGTGCCATGCAGTTCGGGAGGATGTGGCGGAAGACGATACGGGCGCGGGAAATGCCGAGGCACTGCGCGGCTTCGACATACTCCTTGCCGCGCTCCACCAGCGCTGTGGCACGCACGGTGCGGGCGTAGTAGGCCCATTGCGCGATCACCAGCGCGAGGATGATTTTGTCGACACCCTTGCCAAGCGCTGCCACCATCATCAGCGCGACGAGCGATGCGGGGAAGGAGAGCTGCAGGTCCACGACCCGCATGATGAAGGCTTCAATGCGGCCACCCGCGTAGGCAGCGATAAGGCCGATCGCCATACCAATCAGAAGCGCGATCACGCCGGACGCGAGACCCACCGTGAGCGAGATGCGCAACCCGTAGAGGATGGCGGAGTAGAGGTCGCGGCCGGACCCGTCCGAGCCGAGCCACATCGTGTAACCATCGAAGGCTTCGGAACCGGGCGGCAGGCGCCCGTCCATGACGCTGACCTGCGCCAGATCATACGGGTTCTGCGGCGTGATCCACGGGGCGAAAATTGCCAGCAGAACGATGATGATGAAGACGCCCAGTGCCACGGTGGCGATGGTGCTTTCGAAGAATTCCGCGCGAAAGCGCTGGAACGGCGTTTCCACCTTGGCAGGTTTGGCAACGTCCGGTGGTGGCGCGGCGGTCGTGTCGGTCATGCGCCCTGATCCTGCAAGCGGACCCTCGGATCGAGGATGGAATAGAGAATGTCGACGATCAGATTGATGAGCACGAAGAACAATACGATGATCATCAGATAGGCGACGACCACGGGTCGATCGAGCTGCAGGATCGCGTCGATGAGAAGCTTGCCCATGCCGGGCCAGGCGAAGATCGTTTCAGTGACGACGGAAAATCCGATCAGGCTGCCGAATTCCAGGCCCATCACTGTGACGACAGGGATCATGATATTCTTCATCACATGCACCGAAATGATGCGGCGCGTGGAGAGGCCTTTGGCGCGAGCATACTTCACGTAGTCCTGCCCCATCGCTTCGCGCACACCGGCGCGGGTCAGGCGGATAGCGAGTGAGATTTTCAAGAGAGCGAGATTGAGTGCAGGCAGAAAAATGTGGCTCAAACCATCAAACGTGAAAAGGCTGCTCTGAAAGCCGAGAAACGAGCCGAGATCACCGCGCCCGGTCGCCGGGACCCATCGCAATTCCACCGCGAACAGCATGATGAGCATCAGCCCGACCCAGAAGGTCGGCAGCGAAAATCCGAGGATGGAGCTCGCCATGATGCCTTTCGACAATCCGCTGTCAGGGTAGAGCCCTGCATAAAGACCCAGAGGAATACCGATGATGATGGCGAGCATCAGAGCCGAGAAGGCCAGTTCCATCGTGGCTGGCATGTGATGCAGGATCAGCCGAAGTGCCGGCTCGCCGAAGATGAAGCTGTCGCCGAGGTCGCCCTGCGCCGCGCCCTTCAGGAAGAGCCAGTATTGCTCCCAGATCGGTCGGTCGAGGCCGAGACGTCGAATAGCAGCCGCGATGTCTGCCTGATCGGCATCGGGGCTGACCAACATATAGACCGGGTCGCCGACGATGTTGACGCCGAAGAAGACGATCACCGACATCAGGAAGACGACGAGGATCGCCTGCATCAACCTGCGTATGACGAAAACAGTCATGAGATGATCGCCTGAAAGGAGGTTCCGGGCCGCCGAGACGGCGGCCCGGTGTTGTGCCGATTACTCTTTCTCGACACCCATCGCGAGGGTGTATTCATCGGTACGAGCGTTGTATTTCAGACCCTTTCTGGACGCCCAAGTGTTGACCTGGAAGTGGGTCGGAATGATCGCCACGTTCTCGATGGCACGCTCTGTGGCCTGCGCCAGCAGGTCCTGCCGCTTGGCATCGTCCACCGTCCGCAGCGCTTCTTCGATCAGCGCGTCCGTTTCCGGATCGGAGTGACGGCCACGGTTGGAGGAGCCGAAGCCCTTGTCCGCATCGAAGGTGTGGATCAGCGACTTCAGCGGGGAGGACGCCTCGCCGGAACCGGCGCCCCAGCCCACCAGAATGAAGCTAAACTCCGGCAGATCGCCTTCACCACCACGGGATGCGCGACCGAAATAGACCGAGCGCGGCATGGTTTCGACAGCCGTCTTGATACCGACGCGGGTCAGCATCTGCGCGATCGCCTCAGCAATCTTGGCATCGTTGATGTAGCGGTCGTTCGGGCCGTGGATCGTCATTTCGAACCCGTCCGGATAACCGGCTTCGGCCAGCATCGCTTTCGCGCCTTCAGGATCGTACGCCACGACTTCCAGCTTGTCGGACACGCCGAAGAAGCCTTCCGGCAGCAGCTGACCGGCTGGCAGGGCAACGCCCTCCATCACGCGCTCGACGATGGCGTCACGGTTGATCGCCATGCTGATCGCCTTGCGGACGCGCACATCCATGAGCGGGTTCTTGATGTCACCGCCGCCATTGGCCTTCACGAAGGGCGAGGCCTCGCGGAACTGGTCCATGTGAAGATAGATGACGCGGTTGGAGACACCCTGGCTCAGCGTCACGTCTGCATTGCCCTCAAGCGTGGTGATGTCAGTGGTTGGAACGGCGGCGATCATGTCGACGTCACCGGCCAGCAGAGAGGCCACGCGGCTGGGGCCGGATGAGATCGGGCGGAACTCGACTTCAGACCAGATGGACTTTTCGCCCCAGTAGTCGTCATTGCGTGCCATCACGATGGACTCACCCGGTGTGTAGCTGACGAATTTGAACGGCCCCGTGCCGATGGCTGCCGTGCCTGCGTTGAAGTCTTCAGTCGTCGCGTTGCAGCCGGTCTCGTTCGAAATGATCCGGATGGTCGAGATGTCGTTGGCCATCAGCGGGTAGGGCTCGGCCGTCTTAAAGTGGACCGTGAAATCGTCGATTTTTTCGACCGTCTTGCCCTTCAGATAGGTGCCGAAACTCGACGGGGAGTTCGGAACGTTCGGTGCGCGCTCGATGGTGCAGACAACATCATCGGCATTGAAGTCGCTGCCATCGTGAAATTTCACGCCTTCGCGCAGCTTGAACTCCCAGGTCGTGTCATCGATTGGTTTCCAAGACGTCGCAAGCCCGGGCAGAAGCTGCTGCTTCTCGTTCTGATCGACCAGACGGTCGAAGATGTGCAGCGTCGTTGCGTTGTTCGGCCCCAAATTGTGGAAATGCGGGTCGAGTGCCGTCGGCTCCGAAGCGAGACCGATCGTCAGTTTTTCCGCCGATGCTGTACCGGCCGCCATGGCCATGATGCCGAAAGCGACCGCGGTCGCGGCTGTCAGTTTTCTCATGAAGGAGACTCCCTGTTGCTCTGGCGCTGAAGGAGGGTCGAACCGTCGCTCGACCGCGCGCCATTAAGGAAGGCTAGCTACGAGAAAATTCATTGCCAATAGTCGATGCTATGCAGTTATGCATAGATGTGGTTTGGTTCAGATCCATGCTTGGCTTGCGCGAAGGTAAGTACCTGATGACGGAACACCGACACAGACTGCGGGAATTCGAAGCGCTGCGGGCCGTTATCATGATGGGCACCACAATCGGCGCGGCACGGCGGCTGGGTATCTCGCAATCGGCGGTTAGCCGGTCGCTTTCGCAACTGGAAGCCCG
>JBCCRF010000182.1:0-6135 GCA_039208305.1 Pseudomonadota bacterium | reverse complement strand
CCGCTGCAAAGCATCGTCGCACTGCTGGGGGTGGAGAATGACGAGACGGAGGTGGTGCCTTTCGAAGTCAGCGGCATAGCGTCCGGCAACACGACCTTGCGGCGCTCGGCGTCCAGCACGACATAGGCCTGCTCCAGCTTGGCAACGTAATCGTCGAACCGGCGCACGGTGATGGCATCCGGTGCGTGGAAGCGGTGGCCGAAGGTCGTGTTGCCGGACGCTATGCCGCTGACTTCGAAAGGCACCACCTCCGTCTCGTCATTCTCCACCCCCAGCAGTGCGACGATGCTTTGCAGCGGGCGCACCCAGCGCAGGCTGCCGGGCTTCGCCGACCGCGCGCCCCAGCGCATGGACTTCGGCCAAGGGAAATTCTCGATGATGCCGGGCATAACGGACGCGATGATCTCGGCTGCATCGCGCCCCGGCTTTTCGATAACCGCGACGTAGAAGTCACCCTTTTTGGGATCGCTGCGAACCTGCGCCTGATCAACACTCTCCAGCCCCGCGCCGCGCAGGAAACCGGCAATCGCTTTTTCCGGCGCGTCAGTGCGTGGCCCCTTGCGCTCTTCCTTCAGATCGGCGGAGCGGGCGGTGAGGCCGCGCAGGTCCAGCACCAGCCGTCGCGGCGTCCAGTATTCGCGGCAGCCCTCATAGGTGAGACCAGCATCGACAAGAGCATCCGTGACCAGCTTCTTCAGATCGCCGGCGGCTTTTCTTTGCATGCGCGCCGGAATTTCCTCGCAGCGCAGTTCGAGTAGGAGGTCAGGCATCTTTGCGGTTCCCCCGCATGCTTTTTCTGTTTGCGCGTCCGCGCTTCGCTGCGGGCGACGCGGGCGAGCCGGGAATTTCCTCGCAGCGCAGTTCGAGTAGGAGGTCGGGCATCGGATCGTACGGTCATTGAAAACGTGCGCGCCACATAACAAGAGCGCCCGGCGCTGTCACCGCACCGGACGCTCTTTGAATCAGTTCATTTGAGCAGACGAGAGCTGCCCAATTCACTTTAGCTGGATGGCAGCAGCACGCGGTTGATGACGTGGATCACGCCATTTGACGCTTTGATGTCGGCTTTTACCACGCGCGCATTGTCCACACGAACGCGCCCGAAGCGGCGGCGGACTTTCACCGTGGTGTCGCCGGCAGATTTCAGCGTGCGGACGAGCGTGCTGCGACGCGGCACGTCATGAGCAAGCACGCGACCGGGAATGACGTGGTATTTGAGGATAGCTGCCAGCTTGTGGCGGTTGCGGGGCTTCAGAAGGTCCTGCACCGTGCCCTTTGGCAATTTGGCAAAAGCGGCGTCGGTCGGGGCAAACACCGTCACGTGACGGGACGACAATGCGCCGGCAAGACCTGCTGCTTTGGCCGCAGCCAGCAGCGTGTTGAACTGACCGGTGGATGCGGCGGTCTGCACGATATTGGCGGCGGAGACCTGAGTTATGGACGCGCTACCGGCGATCAGAAGCGCGGCGGCAGTTGCTTTGATGCTGTTGTGAAAAGGCATGAGGCTTTCCTCCTAAATCTCGACCTTCGGGATGAAAGCCGTGTGTGATTTACGGAGGGTGCGAAAATCCGGTTCGGAAAAGGTGTCGGTCAAACTGCCGCACCTATGGCGCGACAGCAGCTAATCAGGCGAGCGCCCCACCCGCTTCCGTCTGCAGAAACGCCTCGCCGCAGGCTTTCGCCAGATCGCGGACGCGGCCGATATAGTTCTGGCGTTCGGTGACGGAGATGACGCCACGCGCGTCGAGCAGGTTAAAGACGTGGCTGGCCTTGATGCACTGATCGTAGGCCGGGTGGGCCATGACGATGGCAGTACCTTTTTTCGGGTCCACCGGCTCAGCGGTCAGGATGTTGCGGCACTCGGCGACGGCATCTTCAAAATGGCGGAAAAGAAGCTCGGTGTCGGCGACGTCGAAATTCCAGCGGCTGTATTCGCGCTCGGTCTGCTGGAAGACTTCGCCATAGGAGACGCGCTCGTCGCCCTCGCCGCCGTTGAAATTCAGGTCGTAGACGTTGTCGACATTCTGCACATACATGGCGAGGCGTTCGAGGCCGTAGGTGAGTTCGCCCGAAACGGGCGCACATTCCTGGCCACAGATCTGCTGGAAGTACGTGAACTGCGAGACTTCCATGCCGTCGCACCACACCTCCCAGCCGAGGCCCCATGCGCCGAGCGTGGGTGACTCCCAATCGTCTTCCACGAAGCGGATGTCGTGCAGCAGCGGGTCGATGCCGATGGCGGCGAGGGAGCCGAGATAGAGCTCCTGAAGGTCCGGCGGGCTGGGCTTCAGCAACACCTGATACTGGTAGTAGTGCTGCAACCGGTTGGGGTTCTCGCCATAGCGGCCATCAGTCGGGCGACGGCTCGGCTGAACATAGGCGGCTTTCCACGGCTTCGGCCCAAGCGCGCGCAGGGTCGTGGCCGGGTGGAACGTGCCGGCTCCAACCTCCATGTCGAAGGGCTGCAGAACGACGCAGCCGTGCTTCGCCCAATAGTCATGCAGCGTCAGGATGAGGCCCTGAAAGGAGTTTTTTGTATCGTGTTCTGACATGGTTTTCACTGGCTATAGGGGCTGCCGGTGCGATGCCACCGCAGACCGCGAAGATCAAGCGAAGGTCTGCGCAGGTGTTATTTGCGAATGCGGTATTTGCCGGTTTCTGGGTCGAGTTCCAGCGCGGGAGCATCGTCGTTTTTACGCAACTCTTCAGCCCGCTTTTTGGCCGCGTCTTCTTCTTCCAGCCGATCCAAATGGCGGCGCAACTCGCGATAAGCGTAGAGGCCTACGGCTCCAACAGCGGCTGCGGCGACGATCTGGATCATGGCGGCTTCCCGAATTCTTCTTTGCTTACAGGCCGATGCGGCTCCACAGGGCGCGCTCTTCCGCGCTGGTGAGCAGACCGTCGGCGATCTGATGCCCCAGATTACCCTGCCCTGCCCCAATGCCCAAGGCCGAAATGCCAAGCGCCGCCGGACGACCGAACAGGCCCTTCTTGGCGTCGATCAGCTTCAGCTTGACCTTCTCGCCGTAAAGGCCGCGCAACGTGCCGCGCAGGTCGCCGATGCGGTCGATAAGGCCGATGTCTTTGGCAGGCGCCGCTGTCCAGAACATGCCGGTAAACGTGTCTTTATCCTCATTCAACCGTTCGCCACGGGAGCCTTTGACCAGGTCAATGAAAACCCCGTGGATCTCCAACTGAAGCTCCTTCAGCCGTTTTACGTCATCCGCCTTTTCCGGCAGGAACGGGTCGAGCACGGATTTGTTGAAGCCGGCCGTGTGGACACGGCGTTCCACGCCCAGTTTGTCGATGGCGCCCACGAAGCCAAAACCCGCCGACACAACGCCGATGGACCCTATAATGCTGGACGGGTCAGCGGTAATCTCGTCGCCCGCGCAGGCGATCATGTAGCCGCCGGATGCCGCAGCATCTTCCACGAAGACGTGGACCTTCTTCTCGTGCTCCTCCGCAAGATCGCGGATGCGCTGGTAGATGAGGCGGGACTGAACCGGCGAACCGCCGGGGGAGTTGACGATGATGGCGACGCAAGGCGCTTCCTTCATCTCGAAAGCGCGTTTCAACCGCCCCGCGCAGGCGGCGAGATTAAGGTTCTGCCGCAGTGGCGAACCGCCGGACATGATAGCCCCTTCGAGCCGCACCACCGGGATAATCGTACCCTCCATCCCCATTTTTGAGCGCAATTTGGCGGGCAATAATTTGGAGAGTTTGGGCAAGGCGGTGCGTCCTGAAATTTCAGCTGTCGCTGCAGAAATGGCGACGCGGGTGAAACGTTTCAAGCGGACATGTTGTGGAGGTCAAGGCCAGCGCGACCGCGCAGGATGTCTTCCACTTGATCGGTGAAACGGCCGTCTGGCTGGTGGAGGATGAGCGGTGGCAGTTCATGAGTGTTGTCCGCCCCGCCTTGCTGGCCGGTGATAATGATGCGGATGGGTTCGCGGTCCGGCTTCGCGACGATGGGCAGAACAAGCCGATTACCGAAGCTGCCCGCCATCGCCGTTTCGATATCGGCCTGACTTTCGGCACGCACGATCATCGTCAGATGACCATTCGACAGCACGGTCCGTTTCGCCGCCTCAATCCACTCCTCGAACAGGCTTGGGTCAGCAATATGCGCCGCCGCTCGACGGGTATGAGGCGATGGTTGCTGGCCCCTCGCGTTGAAGGGTGGGTTGGCGATGATGTGGGAAAAGCGCGGGCGGTCCAGCGTCGTCACGTCAGCTTCGGTGACAGACAATCGATCTGCGATATGGAAGTTACGGGACAAAATCAATGTTCGGCGCAGCAGATCGACGGTCTCCGCGTCGTTCTCGATCAACTCCACCTGCGCCTGCGGGCAACGCTGTGCAACGGCCATCCCAGCGACGCCGGTGCCTGCGCCGAAATCAGCAACAAGACCGTTGCGTTCTACAGGCACGCATGCCGCGAGCAGCACCGCATCCAGCCCAGCGCGGTGAGCGCCTTTCTTCGGCTGCAGCACCGCGAAGGAATTGTCGAGAAAGCCGTCCTCGGTGATGACGTCTTTATTGATCGTGTCGGGCACTGGCCAGCTCCACTCGATGGCCGCTCAATCCAGCGGGCGCACCAGTTTGGCGGGGAGTTCGTCGCCCAGCCCGGCCTCTTCCATCAAACGGCGCGCCTGCATCAGCTTTTCGCCATCCACCATAATGCGGCGCGGCAGAATGCCGAGCGACCCATCGACGATACTCATGTGCTCGTCAGCGACGAAATGGATGATTTCTGCCTCCTGCAGCAGCGCCTGCGCGAAAGAGACGGAAACCGGATTGTTGGTGCGAAGCAGCTCTTCCATCCCGCCTATGTCGGTCGAAGCGCCGCACTTGTCTAGCGTGATGTGCCTTCCTTGCGCGGACGCTATCAGCCCTTCAGGCCTTCGCTGCCCTTTTTTGTCGAAGATGGGCGCGACAAGTCTTGTTTACAAGCCGCCCCACTTGCTGGGAGCGCCGGGCGGCTCTTCGCCGCCTCGCAATTCACCCAAAGAGCTCGAATTGCTTCATGCGACCTGTGGCGGGCTTGAGGTTGCCTGCTTAGCGTTCTACGTCGCGGGCGCACTCGGGCAAATAGGACTGACATTCATGGGCGTCGTCGTACCTCTGGCCAGCAAACAGGACGCGAAAGCGGGCATCGAACCGCTGCTGAAGCTGACCCGCGACGATATGGGCGCGGTGAACACACTTATCCTCTCCAAATGCGGCTCCGACGTGCAGATGATACCGGAGGTCGCCAAGCACCTGATCGACAGTGGCGGCAAGCGGCTACGCCCCATGCTCACCCTCTCCGCCGCGCGGATGTTGGGTTATAAGGGAGAGCACCACGTCACGCTGGCAGCAGCGGTCGAATTCATGCACACCGCCACACTGCTACACGATGATGTGGTGGACGAAAGCGACATGCGGCGCGGCAAGCAGAGCGCGCGCATGGTGTGGGGCAATCAGGCCAGCGTGCTGGTGGGCGATTTTCTGCTCGGCCAGGCTTTCCGCATGATGGTGGATGCAGGCTCGATGGACGCACTCGATGTGCTCTCCACCGCCTCCATGGTGATCGCCGAAGGCGAGGTGATGCAGCTCTCCGCCGCCCAGAGCATGGAGACCACCGAGGACGACTATATGGCGGTGATCCGCGGCAAGACGGCATCACTATTCTCCGCCGCTTGCGAGGTCGGCCCGATCCTCGCCGGTGCCGACAAACCGGCCCGCGATGCGCTGCGCAGCTATGGCCTCAATCTCGGCCTCGCCTTCCAGCTGGTGGATGACGCGCTGGACTATGGTGGTTCAAAAGCAGAACTGGGCAAAAATGTCGGCGATGATTTCCACGAAGGCAAGATCACGCTGCCCGTGCTGTTGGCCTATCGCCGCGGTAGTGACGAAGAACGCGCCTTCTGGCGCGCCAATATGGAAGCCGACGAAGCCGCCGAGGGCGCGCTGGATGAAGCTATGGCGCTGCTCAAGAAACACGGCGCCATAGACGACACCGTCGCCCGGGCAAGACACTACGGCGAGATGGCAAGAGACGCGCTGGCACCGCTGCCAGCAGGCGAGTTCAAAGACGCGCTGCTGGATGTGGTGGCGTTTTGTGTGGGGCGGGTGAGTTAGAACACTCAAT
>JBCCRF010000181.1:0-6146 GCA_039208305.1 Pseudomonadota bacterium | reverse complement strand
GTTCGATCCACCACTCCTCCCATGGCGGATTGAAACAGCTCAAACTGTTTCCTCCCACCGGATGAGCATACAGAAACGCTCGCTGCTCCACCCGCAGCGAGCGTTTTTTTACCACAGACCTTAGTGCTATTGATATTGTGAAGCGCTGTTACGTTCTTTGTACCATTGCTTCAGCGGTATCACCTCTGCGGCACCGCCGGTTGGCGTCTTCCACGGATCAATCGCCCATTGTTCACCGCTTGCAGATGTAATCCGTGCGCTTTTGTGCGGATAGCGACCATCGATAAGTAACCCACGATTTGCGTAATACCTGTTGACCTTGTGGAACTTCAGTAGCCCTTCCGACTGCAGGTAGGTCAGATAACGTGTCGTGTTCAGCGACTCATCTTCGCAATCCATCTGCCCGCGCTTGCCACGATCACGCTGGTAGGAAAAAGGATTGTCCGCCCTATGACGCAGTTTGCCGCGTGTCGTCTCCTCCATAATGCCGATGGTCCTGCGCAAAGCGGCGCGCTCAGCCTCCGCATCGGGTGGGTTGTCCATCGCTTGAGCAAAACGGGCGCGGTCTTCTGACGTAAACACCATACGGTCTTCGATCTCGCAGCCGAACCCGGAGCAGACGATCATCGACGTGCCCGGCGCGCCATAGGCGCTGATCGAACGATCGACACCCGTCGTACAACCAGCAACAGCAGCGCAAAGCGCGATCGAGGAAAGGCAGAAGAGCAATCTCATGTCTCGTTTCTAGCCTATGGCTTCGCGCGCGCCTAGCGAATGAACAGCGCTCATCATGTCCTGTTGTCAGCGTGCAACGGGCGTTCTAGAGGGGCATATGACTCAAATTCCAGTTCATATCATCGGTGGTGGTCTCGCAGGCAGCGAGGCAGCCTGGCAACTGGCTGAGGCCGGTGAGCACGTCATCCTACACGAAATGCGCGGCATTCGCGGCACCGAGGCCCACCAAACAGACAGTCTCGCCGAACTGGTGTGTTCGAACTCGTTTCGCTCCGACGACGCCCGCGCCAATGCGGTCGGTCTTTTGCATCAGGAGATGCGGATGGCAGGCTCGTTGATCATGCAATGCGCTGACGAAACGCAGGTGCCGGCAGGCTCCGCGCTTGCTGTCGATCGCGAGCTTTTCGCTGGAAAGGTTAGCGCCGCAATAGAGGCACATCCCCGCATCAACGTCATCCGCGAAGAGGTGACCGGCCTGCCACCGGCTGAATGGGGTGCCACGATCATCGCCACGGGCCCTCTAACCGCGCCAGACCTTGCAGCTTCGATCGCTGCAGAAACTGGACAAGACGCCCTCGCCTTCTTTGATGCGATCGCACCTATCGTGCATTTCGACAGCATCGATATGGATGTCGCCTGGTTCCAATCGCGCTACGACAAAGTTGGCCCCGGCGGCACCGGCAAAGACTATCTCAACTGCCCAATGGACCGCGATCAATATGAAGCTTTCATCGACGCGCTGATCGAAGGCGAAAAGGCTGAATTCAAACAATGGGAAAACGTTCCCTACTTCGATGGCTGTTTGCCCATCGAAATCATGGCGGAACGCGGACGAGAGACACTGCGCCATGGCCCAATGAAACCTATGGGGCTGACCAACGCGCATAACCCAACGGTCAAGGCACACGCCATCGTCCAACTGCGCCAGGACAATGCACTGGGCACCCTTTACAATATGGTCGGCTTCCAGACGAAGTTGAAATACGGCGCTCAGACGGAAATCTTCCGGCTCATTCCAGGTCTTGAGCGAGCAGAATTTGCCAGGCTAGGCGGCCTTCACCGCAACACTTATCTCGATTCACCGCGTCTGCTGGATGACACGCTACGCCTGCGTTCGCGCCCGCAAATTCGGTTCGCCGGGCAGATTACTGGCTGCGAGGGCTATGTCGAATCCGCGACGATTGGTCTGATGACAGGTCGGTTCTTCGCTCAAGAGCGGTCCGGCCATAAGCCGAAGCTCCCACCGGAAACGACGGCCATGGGCGCTTTGCTCAACCACATCACTAAGGGCCATATCGCCTACGACGAACCGCAGGGCAAAAAAAGTTTTCAGCCGATGAACGTCAATTTCGGCCTCTTCCCGCCGGTGCAGATCACTAAGCCGGATGATCACGAAGGCCGTTGGCGCGGGAAGGATAAAGCTATCGCGAAAAAACGAGCTCTGACCAGTCGTGCGATTGATGATTTCGCCACTTGGCTGGAAGACCGACCGGTTGCAGCGGCAGCAGAATAGAATTCAACCCTTTCAACACTACCTCACTGAATGTGGCTGCTTGTCGCCGAGCACGTCGATGACACCCTGTTCGTACATGTAGTACCGAGCGGTTTTCGTACCGAATTTGCGGTCGAATTCGTCTCGTTCCCTGTGCAGGTCACGGATTTCGTTCAAAAGCGGCGCACGACCGTCTTCAAGCTGGCGTTCCAACCGATCAACGATCTGGGCGGCGGTACGCACCAATGTTTTCCGGGTGTCGTCATCAAGGTCGATGGCCATATTGCCGAGTTGCTTCATCCGAGCCGCAACAGCGGCGTACCAGCGAGGTTCGCGGGTCCACGAACTTTCATCGCGGGATTTATTCTCCCAAGCGTCCAACAAGGCGACCTCGTCCATGCCGTGCAGGCGGCGTTGCCATTCTAGAAGTGGCTTATCCATGACGCTCTCCTTAAGCTTGTCTCAACCCTACCAAAGACAAGCGACGATGCGCGAGAATAGGCAGAAAACGGTTGGCAGACGGTGAACGAAACCGCGCAAAGACATTTTAAAAACCGCGCATCAGGAGCCATTGCAGTTTGAGCTGACCGATGTTCAAGGGTGCCTCGAATACGCGTGCATCGCTGCGGCCGTACTTGATCAGGATAGCGCGCACAGCAGACATGACCGAAAAGAACTGCCGCATTTCATCCGGACAAAGCTTGAGTGCAGCTCGTGCCTTATCGACATGACCAAGTCCTACCTGCGCTGCCGCCTTCACCACATTTACATGTTCGGCACCGGGTGCCCCGAACCACGCGTCATCATCAAAATCGTGCGACGCCAATAAATCTGACGGCAGGAAACGACGCCCCGATGCGCGATGGCGTGGAAGATTAAGCAGTATATCTGCATAGCCCAAGGCGACACCAGCATGACCGCAGGCGTCTGCAAGAGGGCCGCTGACTTGCCCAAGCGTCGCACCGAGCTGCTGAAACAGGACTGACCGCGTTTCGCCGCTCCACGCTTCGAACGCCTCATTGTCTGGCATGGGATCATGATAAAGATCGAAAATGTGAGCTTCGACCTTTCGGGTTAGCATCGCGCTGTCGAAAGTGCCGTCTCGAACGAGTCTCGATAGTTCAGATGCCATAGGGTGAGACTGCGCTTCAGCTAGCCGGTCGCCATCAATGACCTCACTCCACCATTGAAACCGGATTTGCCCGACCATCGATCCGGTCGACTTGGCCGCCAACGCGTTGAGCTCCCCATGAAACGCATGAAGCACTTGTGCAGTCTGGCGAAGCGGCTCGGGCAACAGAAGATCGGCGAAATAGAAGAGCGGTTCACGCTGCTTGAGCGCAACGAGGTCCTCTCGGCTCAGGCCGGTTTCACTCACTCTACCGCCAGAAGCGCAGCGGCGACCGCACGGCCTTCGCCCAGAAGTACATTGAATGTGCGAGCCGCGGCGCCCGTGCTCATAGGATCAGACGCGATGCCTCTGGCTGCCAATGCTTCTTTTAATACAGCGGACAGCGGCAGCAAGTCTGTACCCGTTCCCACCAACAAGACTTCGATGTCCTCTTCCTTCATCACCTGCTCGAAACTCTCGACGGTCAAATCCGCAGGTGTGACCGCTGACCAGCCATAGATGCCGGACGGCAGGCAAAGGATCGAACCGCGGTGGGACATCTCGGCGAAGCGAAAGCCGCCATTGCCGTAGCTGTCTACCGGCGCGCGACCGGGAAAGTGCGCCTGTCGGAATTGAAGGCCAGTCGGCACGATCTCGTCCGCATTGCTGTTCAAGTTAGCGCACCTCTTGCGCTTCCTGTGCGCCAAAAGGCGATACGTCGTTTGCATCCTTATCCAGCGCGCCGGGGCGCAGCTTGAACAGGATGAGAATGGGTGCTGCGATAAATATGGACGAATAGGTGCCGATCAGGATGCCGAAGATCATCGCGAAGGTGAAATTCCGCAGCACTTCACCGCCCCAGATGTAAAGCGAAACGAGCGCAAGCAATGTGGTCAATGACGTGATCACGGTGCGCGACAGCGTGTCGTTGATAGACATGTCGAGCAGCGTTCGGATCGGCTTCTTCTTATATTTTCGCAAATTCTCTCGAATGCGGTCGTAGACCACCACCGTGTCGTTCAATGAATATCCAACGATGGTAAGGATCGCCGCGATGGACGATAGTGAGAACTCGATCTGTAAAAGCGCGAACAATCCGATGGTCAGGATCACGTCGTGCATGGTTGCAGCAACGGCCCCGAGCGCGAACTGCCACTCAAAGCGCAGCCAGATATAGACCATGATCGCCAGCAGCGACACCAGAACGGCGATGGTACCGGCCTGCGCCAACTCACCGGAAACGGTCGGCCCAACAACCTCCTGCCTACGGAACTCGTAGTCCTCCATCGCAGCACGAACCTTTGCCAAGGCTGATTGTTCGGCGTTGTCCCCGCCATCCTGGCTTTCGATACGGATCAATATTTCGTGCGGGGCACCGAATTCCTGAACCTGCACATCGCCCAGATTGAGCTCGGACAATCGCTCACGAACATTGCCAATATCAGCGGGCGGATAGTCGGTGCCGCCTGGGGTCGCTGCCTGTGTGCGGTATTCGATCAGCGTGCCGCCCTGAAAGTCGATGCCGTAGTTCAGATTGGAGATGACGAAAGTGCCGAGCGAACCCACCAGCAGTAGCGCGGACAGCGGAAAGCTGATCTTGCGCCATTGCATAAAGCCGATATGGGTGCCCGGTTTGACCAGTTGCAGTATGCTGCCCGGTAGGTCGCGCGGGCGCTCCCAGCGTAGCCACAAGGTGACCATCAGGCGCGTTAACGTGAAAGCCGTGAAGACCGAGGTGACAATACCGATAGCAAGCGTCACCGCGAAACCGCGGATCGGCCCTGAACCGAGATAGAACAGAATGAAAGCCGCGATCAGCGTCGTGATATTGGCATCAAGAATGGTGCCCAGCGCCTGCCGGAAGCCGATATCGATCGCCTGCATCAATGAGCGCCCTGCCCGTTTTTCCTCGCGTATGCGTTCGTAGATGAGCACGTTGGCGTCTACCGCCATACCCATCGTCAGCACGATTCCGGCGATGCCAGGCAATGTTAGCGTTGCGCCGATGAGCGACAGCAGCCCCATGATGATGACGATATTGGCTGCCAGCGCGAGGTTGGCAATGATGCCGAGCTTTCCGTAGGCGAGCAGCATAAAAATGATAACCAGAACGGCAGCGATCAGCGCAGCGGTTTGACCAGCTTCGATGGAGTCCTGACCAAGACCCGGACCGACTGTGCGCTCTTCGACAAATGTGATGTCGGCAGGCAGAGCACCTGCGCGCATCAGCACGGCAAGGTCGTTTGCGGATTGAGCGGTGAAGTTGCCCGAAATCTGGCCGGAGCCGCCGCAGATTGCATCACGAATGACCGGTGCTGAAATCGACGTATTGTCCAACACGATGGCGAAGCGGCTGCCAATATTTCCCGAGGAGAAGCGGCAGAAAGCCTGCGAGGCTTTGTTGTTGAAGCGGAAGGTAACAATGGGCTCGTTGGTGCGCTGATCGAAGCCCTGCTGTGCATCCACGAGGTCTTCACCAGAGATATACACGCGGCGCTGGATCAGCACATTGGCTTCACCGCTTTCCGGATCGCTGGTCGGAACGACGATCGTGCCAACCGGCGGGCGGTTCGCCAAAGCATCTGCAGCGCTCATCGAGTTGTCGACGATATGGAAGCCCAGTTTCGCCGTCGTGCCGATCACCTCTTTCAAACGTTCTGGATCGTTAAAGCCAGGCACCTGCACGATCACGCGGTCGACGCCTTGGCGCTGAATGACCGGCTCAGTCGTGCCCAATTCATCGACACGGCGGCGGATGACTTCAATAGACTGAGAGACTGCATTGCGCAGACGCTCGTCGATACCTTC